>DASURV010000024.1:0-6904 GCA_036375455.1 Casimicrobiaceae bacterium
AAGATGCCGAGAAGAAAGATCTTCCTGTTCATGAACGGACTCCTCCCCAGGAGAAAACGGGCGTCTTGCAACGCCCCGACGATCGCCCGTGTTCATTCGACGCCCATGGACATGCGAGCGCCGGTTTGTTGATGGGCACTGCACTGCGGGGCGCGCCGGCGAACGTTCAGCCGTCCGGAATTGCGGGACGAGCCGGCGCGCGCGCCGATCCTCGCCGGCTTGGCCGAGGCGTCGAAACATCGACCAAAAAAGATGCAACGAAAGGTGGGAGGAGCGGGTGAGGCATGCGGCATCTCCCGGGGGCCGCGTCGCTCCGCTGACGATGAAGTCTACTCCGCGCAACCTGGAAAACCAACGACCAGGAGGCCGCATCGCCGGCCAAGCAAAACGGTCCCGGCTCCGCCCAGGTCCACGCAGATGAGGTGAACCACTTCGCGTCTCGCGATTCGCGAAAATCGCCCGGCTCGATGTCGAGCGGGCGCATCGCCAGTCGACTAAAGGGGGAACCGATCGATCGCGCAGGGGCCGATTTCGTATGCCGAGCTCGGTGAAGATCGTCGAGTTCGCTCTCTTCGGCCAACCGTTCGTCGCGATGAGCGCCGGGCCGCTCGACCCGTTCAACCACGCCGTGTCGTTCGTCGTGAACTGTGACGACCAGGCCGAAGTCGACCGCTACTGGAACGCGCTTCTCGACGGCGGGTCGGC
Source organism: Casimicrobiaceae bacterium (assembly GCA_036375455.1). GTDB lineage: Bacteria > Pseudomonadota > Gammaproteobacteria > Burkholderiales > Casimicrobiaceae > VBCG01. Next base: position 706 of record DASURV010000024.1, read on the forward strand.
CGAGCAGTGCGGCTGGCTCAAGGATCGCTTCGGCCTCTCGTGGCAGATCGTCCCGAGAGTTCTCGGCGAGATGATGGCCTCGACCGATCGAGTCAAGGCCAGGCGGGCGTCGGACGCGATGATGACGATGGTCAAGGTCGATATCGACACGCTGCAGGCGGCATTTGCCGGGACGACGGACGCGCGGGAGCCGGCTCGCTGAATGGGCAAGCCTGGAGCGGACCCGCGCCGGTCGAGGAAGTCCGGCTCGCCGCGGCGCGCCCGCCGGTCATCGGTCCGTCAGGCGCTAACGCCGGCGCGAGCCTGCGCCGTCGGCGTCGCCGATGATCGCGTCGTCGTCGACGTGGGACGGGTCCTGGAAGATCGCGTCGACCTGCGTCGTCTCTTCGCTGTCGACATCGCGCTCGAGCGGCGCGGTGAGTGCCGTGTCGTTGCGGTCGGTGCTGTCCTTCGTTTCGCGAATCGCCACGGCAGTGTGGCGGACGCGTCTCGCGAAGGCGGCCTTCTTTCGGCCGACCGCGGGCCGCCCACGCTTGATCCTGCGGGTCGAAGTCGGCATCGCGCAAACCTCCACTCCTGCACCGCCTCCATGTTGGCGCAGTGGTCGCCATCGGCCCTGATCCAGGTCAAGGGTCGGCGGCATTCAGCGCCCACAGCCGTCGGCCGTCGAGAAACGCGCGCATCAGGGCGGCGTCTGAGCGTCGGGCGAACGACGGATCCGGCGGGCCTCGATGTAGAACCGTTTCTCGTCGGCCTCACCCATCGAGAACGTCTTTCGGGGCAACGGGCCTTCGTGCACGACCATGCGCAGCAGATCGTCCTTGCCGACGGCAGGCAGGTGAATGCCGACGCTGCCACCGCTCGTCGCCAGCCGTTCCAGCGTGTCATCGCCATGGACGTAGTCGACGCGCGTCGCGCCACCCCGTTCGACGAAGCGGTCGACGAACGCCTGGAAGGTGCCGACCGCCGAGGTGGACTGCGGATCGGCGACCTCGATCACGCTGAAGCGCGCTGCTGGCCCGATGATCCCTGCGGCGTGGCGGGAGCCGCCGTGCACGCCACGCACGCGCTCGCGCATTGCAGCCGACGAGGGCATGTCACTGCACGACACCCGACTGCCGAACTCCTCGACGATCGCCTGCCGCACGTCGGCAGACACGCCGAACAACAAGCGGTGAATCGGCGAGAACTCGAGAGCACGGTCGTGGATGTTCTCCACCTCCACGAGCGCGAAGCGACCGGGATCGTCCATGCCTGCCGCACCCTTGATGCCCTCCCAGAACGCCTTCGCGGCGGCCAACGAGTGATTGCCGTCACCGACAGCGAAGAGCATCACCGGCGTTTCGTCCGGTACGCCGTAACGCTTCGCAAACGCCGGCGGACCCGCCAGTGTGCGCAGTGCCTGCGTCACGCGCTCGCCTCGTGCCCGATCGACGGCGTATCCGGCGACATGTCCGCCGCCAAGCATCAAGTCGGTTTCGTACAGCTTCGCCAGCCTCTGTCGCTCGGCACCGATGGACTCGATCACCGTGCCCGCCGGGTCGTCGATCAGGACGAGAACGTGCGGCAATTCCAGCTCGGCGCCGCGTCGCACCTCGATGCGCGGGGCCAGCCGCTCGACCATCGTGCCTTCGGTCGGGCGGATCGGGCTCGCGGACTTGCTGCCGAAATCATATTGCTCCAGATCGAGCTCGAGCATCAGGCCGCGGCGGATTCGCTGGCCGACGGTGCGCTCGACGTAGATCGCGCCTTCGTGCTCGTCGAGCAATCCATTGGCAAGGTAGCTGCGCATCGTCTCGTGGATCCGGTCGATGCGCGAGGGCGCGTCCGCCGCGTCAAGGTACGCCTCCGGGAAGATCAGATTCAGCGTCGATGGCGCGTCACCGACTTCGAGAGCCACCTTGCGCCAGTAGTCCGGCTCCGACGTGTACTGATCGCAGGCGATGACGGCCCACTTGGCGAGATCGATCCCGCGTCGGGGCAGAAGGATCCGCGGCAGCCGAAAGGAGGTCTGTGCGCTCATGTCTGAAGCAAGATGGCGGAAGCTGGTCATGGTACCGGTGCGCCGCGAGGTCGTCGAAGGGGTCAGTCCTGAGCAGCGAGCGCCGCGTAGGCAACGGCCAGCCTCGCCGCGAGTCTCGCGTTGCTCAGGATGAGCTGGATGTTGGCGACCAGACTGTCGCCTCCGGTGAGCACGTTGACGCGGGCCAGCAGGAACGGCGTGAGCGCCTTGCCGGTAATGCCCTGCGTGCGGGCTTCATCCAGCGCCTGCTCCATGGCCCGGTCGATCCGCTCGCGCCGCAGCTCGAACGGTTCCGGGATGGGATTGGTGACGACCAGCCCGCCGCCCAGGCCCAGCCGCCACTTCGATCGCATCACACGAGCGATCTCGTCCGGCTCATCGAGCCTGGCATCGATGCCGATGCCGCTGTCCCGTGTGAAAAAGGCCGGCAGGCGGTCGGTGCGATAGCCGATCACCGGCACACCGAGGGTCTCCAGATATTCCAGCGTGAGCCGGAGGTCCAGAACCGATTTCGCACCGGCGCAAACCACGGCCACCGGCGTGCGAGCGAGCTCCTGCAGGTCGGCCGAGATGTCGAAGCTCGTCTCGGCGCCGCGGTGAACTCCACCGATGCCGCCGGTGGCGAGCACATGGATTTCGGCCAGCGCGGCGATGATCATCGTGGCGCCGACTGTCGTCGCACCGGTGCCGCCACGCGCCACCAGGATCGGTATATCGCGTCGGCTGACCTTGGCTATGTCGCGTCCGCCGCGGCCGAGTCGCTCCACCTCATCGGGCGCAAGACCCACCTTCAGGCGCCCGTCGATGACGGCGACTGTCGCGGGGGTCGCTCCCAGTGCGCGCACCTCCGCTTCAACGGCGAGCGCCGTTTCCACGTTCCGCGGCCAAGGCATGCCGTGCGCGATGATCGTCGATTCGAGTGCGACGATCGGGCACCCCGTGCGTCGCGCAGTGGCAACCTCGCCATGCAAATCCAGCAGACTGTTCACCGAAGGTCCTCGATTTTCGCCTCGAACCACCGATATGTTAGTCACTGCGAATGTGAGCGGAGCGACGAGCGCGACACGTGGGCGATGCGCATGGCGGCCGCTCGGCCCAGGCGGCCGGCTCCAACCGGAGCGCCGCCTCGCACGCGCGGTCGGCGAAGCCGCGACCAGGGCAGACGCTATAATTTCACGTGCCCGTAGTCCTTGCGCTGCGCGGTGGCGCAGCCCTCTCCCGGTTCAGGATCGTCAAGCTCCTTGCCGCCCTGTCGGCGGTCCGCCCGCATCACTCGATCACCGGTCTCGCCGCGCAGTACTGGCATTTTGTCGAAATCGGCCGCGCTCTCGACGAGCGCGAGCGCGCGACGCTCGAGCGGTTGCTGACCTACGGCCCGGCCGAGCGCCCGCGCGGCACGAGCGACGCGACGGTGGTCGTCGTGCCGCGCCTCGGCACGATCTCCCCCTGGTCGTCGAAGGCGACGGACATCGCGCGTAACTGCGGGCTCGACGCGGTGACGCGCATCGAACGCGGCGTCGTGTTCGAGCTGTCGGTCGAGGGCGGCGGCCCGCTCGGCGGCGGCGATCGCGCCGCGCTGCTGCCTCTGATCCACGACCGGATGACCGAGACGGTGCTGGACGACCTTGCCGAGGGTGAGCGTCTGTTCGCTCACGTCCCTCCGCGGCCGCTCGCGACGATCCCGTTGCGCGCGCAGGGACGCTCGGCGATCGCCGCGGCCAACGAGGCGCTCGGTCTCGCGCTCGCGAGCGACGAGATCGAGTACCTGGCGGCGGCGTTCGAGCGCCTCGGCCGCGATCCGACCGACGTCGAGCTCACGATGTTCGCGCAGGCGAACTCCGAGCATTGCCGCCACAAGATCTTCAACGCGACGTGGCGCATCGACGGCGCCGCGCAATCGCAGAGCCTGTTCGCGATGATCCGCGCGACGCACGCCGCGCATCCGCGGGGAACGCTCGTCGCCTATGCGGACAACGCGGCGGTGATCGAGGGCGGCGTCGTCGATCGCTTCTACCCCGATGGCGACGGCCGCTACGCCGCGCATCGCGAGCCGACGCACGTGTTGATGAAGGTCGAGACGCACAATCACCCGACGGCGATCGCGCCGTTTCCCGGCGCCGCGACGGGTGCGGGCGGCGAGATTCGCGACGAAGGCGCCACCGGCATTGGCGCGAAGCCGAAGGCCGGCCTCGTCGGTTACACGACGTCGCACCTGCGCATCCCGGCGCTGCCGCAGCCATGGGAGAAGCCGTACGGCAAACCGGACCGGATCGCCTCGGCGCTGTCGATCATGCAGGACGGCCCGATCGGCGCGGCGTCGTTCAACAACGAGTTCGGCCGGCCCAACCTCGCGGGCTACTTCCGCACGTTCGAGATGGAGATTGCCGGCTTCGTTCGCGGCTATCACAAGCCGATCATGATCGCCGGCGGCATCGGCAACATCGCCGCGGCGCACACGCACAAGAAGCCGCTTCCCGAAGGCGCGCTGCTGGTCCAGCTCGGCGGTCCGGGCATGCTGATCGGGATGGGCGGCGGCGCCGCATCGTCGATGGCGACCGGCGTCAACACGGCGGATCTCGACTTCGATTCCGTCCAGCGCGGCAACGCCGAGATGGAGCGGCGCGCACAGGAGGTGATCGATCGGTGCTGGCAGTTCGGCGCCGACAACCCGATCCTGTCCATCCACGACGTCGGGGCCGGAGGCTTGTCGAACGCCTTGCCCGAGCTGATGCACGGCGGCGGCGTCGGCGGCGCCATCGACCTCCGCGCGATCCCGTCCGAGGAACCTGGGATGACGCCGCGCGAGATCTGGTGCAACGAGGCGCAGGAGCGCTACGTGCTCGCCGTCGCGCCCGCGAGCATCGATCGCGTCCGGGCGATCTGCGAGCGCGAGCGCTGCCCGTGCGCCGTCGTCGGGCGTGCCGACGGCAGCGGTCGGCTGATCGTCGACGACGGCCACTTCCGCAACGCGCCCGTCGACGTCCCGCTCGAGGTCATCCTCGGCAAGCCGCCGAGGATGTCGCGCGACGTGTCGCGGCTGGCGCGAAGGCTGCCGCCGCTCGACCTCGCCGGCGTGACGGTACGCGACGCGGCGTACCGGGTGCTGCAGCTTCCCGCCGTCGCCGACAAGACGTTCCTCGTCACGATCGGCGATCGCACGGTGGGTGGATTGTGCGCGCGCGATCCGATGGTCGGGCCGTGGCAGGTTCCCGTCGCCGACGTCGCGGTGACGTTGCGCGACTTCACCGGGTACGCCGGCGAAGCGATGGCGATGGGCGAGCGCACGCCGCTCGCGTTGATCGACGCGCCGGCCGCGGGCCGCATGGCGGTCGGCGAGGCGATCACCAATATGGCGGCCGCCGGCGTGCGCACGCTCTCGGACGTGAAGCTCTCCGCGAACTGGATGGCGGCGGCCGGGGCGCCCGGCGAGGACGCGGCGCTGTACGACACGGTGCGCGCGGTGGCGCTCGAGTTCTGCATTCCCCTCGGGCTGTCGATCCCCGTCGGCAAGGATTCGCTGTCGATGCGCACGACCTGGCGCGAGGAGGGCGTCGACAAGTCCGTCACCGCGCCGGTGTCGCTGATCGTTTCGGCCTTCGCGCCGATCGACGACGCGCGCGCCTGCCTGACGCCGCTGCTGCGATTCGATCGGGGCGCGACGGCGCTCGTTCATCTCGATCTCGCCGACGGCCGTCGCCGGCTCGGCGGGTCCGCACTCGCGCAGGTCTACGGCCAGCTCGGCGACGATGCTCCCGACGTCGCCGCCACGCGGCTCGCAGCATTCTTCGCCCTCGTGCAACGGCTGCGGGCCGAGGGACGGCTGCTCGCCTACCATGACGTGAGCGACGGTGGATTGTTCGTGACGCTCGCGGAAATGGCCTTCGCCGCGCGTTGCGGACTGGACATCGCGCTCGGCGGGACCGCGCCGGGCGCACTCGCGGCGCTGTTCGCCGAAGAGCTCGGAGCGGTCGTCCAGGTGCGCGATGCGGATCTCGACGCCGTGCTGGCGCAGGCCCGTGCCGCGGGCGTCGCGGCACATCCGATCGGCGCACCGACGAGCGGGGATCGGGTCGCAATCCGCTGCGGCGATACGAGCGTTCTGGATGAACCGCGTCGCGAGCTTCATCGCGCGTGGTCGGCGACGACGCACGCGATGCAGCGGCTGCGCGACAACCC
>DASURV010000025.1:0-15887 GCA_036375455.1 Casimicrobiaceae bacterium
CCCGGCCTTCGTGAATCGGGTGCAGCGTGTCGATGAGAAGGGTGGCGCGCGAGAGCGCGATGCCGGTGCCGCGGCAGCGGTCGCAGAAGCCGCGAAGCGACTCCGTCTCCGACGCGCCGGCAAGACCCGCCTGGACGAGCCAGCTCTCGATGTGGTTCAGCGAGTCCACGCCGCTCCTATACCCTGAGAGCAGCAGGAACGCTCTGGACCGACCTGGCAGTCAACGCAGCGCAACCGTGTCGGATCACCGGATCGCGGCATTACCCGACAACTGAGCTCATACCCCAGCAAAAAAGCAGGAACGCCGCTTGTGCCATCTGGGAGGCAGGGTCGTTCTGAGCGAATGCGTCTACTCCCAACCGAGGCTCGGTTACGCCAGTGGGATATGGCATCGGCGACCTCCAGCAGCTTTCAATCTATGTCCGTGACTCGCCGTCCCGGTCTTCGGCGCGATAGTGGCACCTATGATAGTTGGGTGCGAATACGCCTCCAACCTGGCAGCCGCGCGCGTACGCCATGCAGGGCGCGGATAAGAGAACGGCCGCTCGCGGCGGCCGTCATAGTGCGAAATGGTGGAGGTGGCGAGAATCGAACTCGCGTCCGGAAGCCCTCTGCAGTCGGGACTACATGCTTAGTCTCGTCGTTTGGCTCTCGTTCCCCCGACGCCGGCGGACAGGCTGCGGGGAAACCAGTCACCTTGCTTTAGCGCTCCGGCCAAGTGACCCGACCGGGGCGCGATCGCTCGAAATGTCCTCGCCGTGGCTTGCGGTGTTACCCGCTCGTCACCCGGACTGAGCGCCGCCCGGTGCGAGGTCCGGCGGGATTAAGCCGCCAGAGCGTACGTTTCGTCGTTCGCAGTTAAGTTTGCGAGTGCTCGGGTTTTACGAGGACAAGCGCCTCGGCATGCCCCGCGCTGCTTCGATACCCCCGTCGAAACCAGTACACCCCCGGTGACGATGCGGGCACGCCGGTCGACACGCCGGCGAGCGCTGGAAACTCGGATGATACCGCCTCGCGGGTGCCGAGGACCACACGGCCCCGGCTCCCGCGCGACAAACATCAAATGGAGGCGGATCGGCGCGCTTTCAATGCTTGATCTCGAGCAGCAGCGAATTGAGGTCCTCCGCGTGCTCCTCCTCGACGGCGAGGATCTCCTCCATCATCCGCCGCGTCGTCGGGTCCTTGCCGCGCAGCCACTCGATCATCTCGCGATAGCTCTCGATCGCGACGCGCTCGGCGACGAGGTCCTCGCGCAGCATGTCGACGAGCGAATCGCCTTCGACGTACTCCGAATGACTGCGCTTCGTCAGGCTGTCGGGATCGAGGTCGGGCTCGCCGCCGAGTTGCACGATGCGCTCGGCGATGCGATCGGCGTGCTGCTGCTCCTCGGTCGCGTGCTGCGCGAACTCCTGCTTCACCGACTCGGACGCGATCCCCTGGGCCATGAAATAGTGCCGCTTGTAGCGCAGCACGCAGACGATCTCGGTCGCAAGCGCGGCGTTGAGCAGTTCGATCACGACCTTCGGATCGGCGCCGTAATTCGGCGTCACGGCGCCATCCTGGATGCGCTGGCGTGCGCGCTCGCGCAGCGCCGAGACGTCCGTCAGGAACGGCGTCGCCGTTCCGGTCTTGCTGTTCGGCATGGTCGACTCCTCAACGTCGGGACATCAGCAGTCCCAGCACGGCGCCCGCGACCGCGGCCCAGGCGATCGCCTTCATCGGCTCGCGGCGCACGTAGTCTTCGGTGGCGGCCCGCGTGCGCGCGGCGCGCTCGTTCGCCGTCGTGCGCATCGCGTCGACCTTGACCTTGGCGGCAGCCATCCTTTCGGAGAGTTGCGCGCGTGCGACCGCCGCGCCCGAGCCGGACAACGTCGTCGCGTTCTTCAACAACGTCTCGCAGTCCGCGACGAAGGCGCGGAAATCGCGCGTGAGCTGGTCGAGATCCGGCGATGCCGGCTTCGCCAATTGCGCGATGTTTCCGTTGCCGCGTGGCGGAAGCGCTTGAGCAGCATTGTCTTCCATGGCTGCCTCCAGTTCAGCGTCTGGCGAGCGACAGCAGGAATGTCACCAGCGAGACGATCAGGAAAACCACGAACAGGATTTTCGCGATGCCTGCCGCACCGGCGGCGATGCCGCCGAAGCCGAAAAGCGCCGCGATGAGTGCAATGATAAGAAAAACGACCGCGTAGTAAAGCATTTCGATCTCCACGGAAGGTTTTGGCGGGAAGCGCCGCGCCGGCGCATCCAGAGCCTTCTCGCGCCCGCAGCATTCGTGCCAGCATCGGGCCGCGCCGGTACGCCCTGCGGGAACCGGGCGTCGGCGTTCGCGGATCCCGGCCGGCGGCGGTGCGCCTTGCGTGCCATCCGCTGCAATTTCGACGCGATCGTCGGGGCGGTCCTACATGAGAATCGGTAGCGCACTGCTAGGAGCGCGGACGCGCCGGGACTACGGTGTCGAAGGATCGCCCCCGGGAACCCCCGGACGGGCATGCGCGAGGCGACGCCTCGCATCATCGAACCGGAGTTCGCATGAAAACATCGACTGCTTGGGTGCTTGCCGGCGTGACGATCGCGCTCGCCGCTTGCAACTCTCCCGACAAGAACCGCACGACCTCGGTGCCTCCCGGGGTGAGCAACCCCACGGCACTCACCGCGCCGATAGTGACGCCGAGCGCGCCGCCCGCGCCGGCCGAGCGAGGTCCGATTCCGCCCAACGCCAACGCGGCCGCACCCGGCACCAACGCGGCGCTCGCGTTCGCCGACGCGGGGAGCACGAGCGCAGCGCCGCTCCCCCCGAGCAAGGGTGGCGCGCAGAAGGCGCAGGCCCTGCACGTGGAAGCCCAGGAGGCCGCCGCGAAGGCGCCGGACACGGCGTCGGCCGACGCCGCGAAGGAAGGCGTGCTGGGCGGCGAAACGGCCCCGGGAAAGGTGGCGACCGCGCGGGATACGCCCGAGAACAACCCCCGCCACGGCGCGCTCACGAAGGCCGAGGAGACGAGCGCAATGCCGAAGGCCGGCCAGGTCAACAACCACTCGAGCACCGCGCTCGAGAAGGACGGCGGCCGGTAGGCGTCGCCTCCTGCGGACGAAAAAGGCGGACAAAAAAGACGCCGCTATGGAGGGCGGCGTCGAGGGCCCCTCGTTTGGGCGCGAGGGGGAGGGAGACGGGTGAGACTAGGATTTGGTTTCGTTCCGGCCCGGGGACTCCGTCGGCATTTCCAGCGATTGCACCTTCATCGAGCCGAGCAGCGTGAACACCACAAACAGGACCACGTTACCGAAGAACAGGATCTGCGCGACGGCGGCCATCGGCGCGTAGGGGTCCACCACGCCCAGAATCCCGCTCGCCACCGCCAGCAGGAAATAGACGAATCCCCATTTCAACATCGCGCCCTCGAAGCACTGCTTACCTGAGAAGAATGAGCAAACTTTAGTGAAATGCGGTCGAACGGCGTATCGGTCGATGCCCGATCTTCCTGTAAGACAAACGCCGACGCCCGGTCCGGCGCTTGAGGGCGCTATCGACCCCACGTATAGTGGTCGTCCGCCCGCCGCGTGCCTGTTAGCGCCCACGAATCGTTGAAGCGTCGATGAAACGGCTGCTCCCCCTGCGCGTGCTGCTGCCGCTCGCCTTGGGCGTCATCGTGTCGCTCGGCATCCTCGGGTTCGCGGAAATCGGCTATCGGCGGCTCGAATTCGCGAACCGGGCGATGTCCGCGGCCCTCGAGATGGAGACCGCGGTCAACGAGACGCTCGCGCTGATCGGGGAGGCCGAGTCCGGTCAGCGCGGCTTCCTCCTCACCGGCGATCCGACCTATCTCAAGCCGTACAAGGCGGCGCTACCGAAGATCGACCAGACGTTCGCCAGGCTGCGCGAGCTGATCAATGCGAACGGCACGGCGGTGATGTTCGATCGTGCCGGCCAGTTGAACGTGCTGATCGGCAAGAAGCTGAACGAGCTGGAGTCGACGCTGGCGCTGAACGAGCGCAATGGCCGCGAGGCGGCGTTCCAGTTGATCGACACCGGTCTCGGGCAGCGGCTGATGGAGGAGATCCGCCGCCAGGCTCAGAGCATCCTCGCCGAGCTGCGCGAGTCGTCGCGCCGCGGCGGCACGCGCTGGTCGCAGGACATCGAGTTCGGCCGCATCGGCATGCTGACGATGACGGCGTTCACGATCGCGCTGCTGTTCGTCGTCTGGGCACTGGCGCGCCGCGAGATCAGCGCCCGCGAAGCGAAGCGGCGCGCGCTGGTCGAGGAGCAGCGCCGCCTCGAGCAGGAGGTCACCGCGCGCACCGAGGAGCTGTCGGAGCTCTCGACCTACCTGCAGACGGTGCGCGAGGAGGAGAAGTCGCGTCTGGCGCGCGACATCCACGACGAGCTCGGCGGCATCCTCGTCGGCGCGAAGATGGACGTCGCCTGGGCGATGCAGCGCTGCCGCACGGCGCTGCCGGAAGCGGCCGAGAAGCTCGACCGCGCGCTGACGATCCTCGACGAGGGCGTCGAGATGAAGCGGCGGATCATCGAGGAATTGCGCCCGACGCTCCTCGACAACCTCGGCATTTCGTCCGCGCTCGACTGGCAGGTCCGCCAGACATGCGAGCGGGCCGGATTGCAGTGCGAGCTGAATCTCGCCGACCTCGAGCTGCCTCCGCAGGTGTCGATCACGATCTACCGGATCGTGCAGGAGGCCCTGACCAACATCGTGAAGTATGCGAGCGCGCGCACCGTCGATGTCGAGCTGCTCGGCGACGCCGAGGGAGTCTCGCTGATCGTGCACGACGACGGCGCGGGCCTGCCGGCCGGCGTCGAGACGAGCCGGCTTTCGCACGGGATCGTCGGCATGCGCCAGCGCGTGCGCGCGCTGAACGGGATATTCAAGATCGGCAGCCGGCCGGGCACGGGGACGACGATCGAGGTGTTCATCCCGCTGCCGCCGCCCGAATCGGCGCAGCCGGCGCCTGCGTCGGAGCAGCCGGCGCCCGCGGATGCCGAGCCGGCGAAGGCGCCGGCTCCGGCCGCCGAATCGCAGCCATCGACGTAGCGTTCGCGCCGAATTGCCGCAGCGCGAAAACAAGCGGCCGGGGCGAACCCGGCCGCTCGCATTCGCGGTCGCCCGAGCCGCTCAGCTCCTGCCGTAGTGAGCCTTCGCGTCCTTGACGCACTGATCCTTCGCCGCGCCGCTCATCGCGTCGCACTTCTCCACGGCCACCTTGTACTGCGCATCGCGCGTGTCCTGCCGGGCGTCCTGGCGCGCATCGGCGCGCTTCTCCGCGGCGCCCTGGGCGGCCTTGTTGTCGGCATGCGCGACCTTCGCGTCGGCCTTCGCCTTCGTGTGCGCCGCCTTCGCCTGCTTCACGCAGACGTCCTTCTGGTTGCCCGACATGTCGTCGCATTTTTCCTTCGCGACGTCGTAGTCGGCGTCGGCCTTCGCGACGCGCGCGTCATGGCGCGCCTTTTCGGTGTTCTTGTAGCGCGCCTCCAGCTCGGCCTTCGCGACCTTCTCCTTCCCCTTGGCCTCCGCGTGGCAGACGTCCTTCGCATTGCCCGCCATCGCCTTGCATTGCTCGTTGTCGGTGTTGTATTGCGCTTCGATCTTGTCCTTGTCCGCCTTGTACGCGTCGCCGGACATTCCCGTTCCGGCCGCACCGGCGGTCCCCGCGAACGCGATGCCCGCGGCGGCCAGCAATCCGATCATCAACCTGGACATGGTTGCTCCTCCTCTCATCAATGGCGTGCGTCGACGTCGCGGCTCGCGACGGCGGCGTCGTAGTTCTCCTCGAACGACCTGATCTGCCGCTCGGCCTCGTCCTTGGAGATGCCGTAGGACTCCTGCAACTTCCCCGCGAGCTGGTCGCGCTTGCCGGCGATCTCGTCGAGCTGATCGTCGGTGAGCCTGCCCCACTGCTCCTTCAGCTTGCCGGTGAACTGCTTCCAGTTTCCTTGAATCCGATCCCAATTCATTGGCACGCTCCTGTTCTGGAAGGGCCGACGCGGCCCGGTCGTGATCTGGAACGTCGCAACCGATGTGCCAGTGAAAACGGCTGCGATTTCAGGCTCTTGCGACGGCCAGCGGGCGCGCGCCGGGAATTTTGGGCAGGCTCGATGGGAACTTGAGCCCTCGCTGTAGGACAACGTTCAGCCCTTCGCCGGGGAAGCGTTGGTCGCCGGTCGCGGCTCGTCGGCGAGCAGCGTCGCGAAGCGCTGGAGCGCGGGAATGTGCTCCATCGTGGTCTTCGCAACCGCGAGCAGCGGAACGCCGACCAGCAGGCCCCAGCCGCCCCACAGCCAGCCGAAGAAGATCAGCGCTATGAAGACAGTGACCGCGTTCATGCGGAAAGCGCGGCCCTGCATCCACGCGGCGAGCCCCATCCCGAGCAGCGTGGCCGCAACACCGACGAGAAAGGCGACCAGCAGCGCGCGTCCGATCTCGTCGAACTGCACGAACGTCGCCACGCCCGTCGCGACGATGGTGAGCGCGGAGCCGGCGTACGGGATGATGTGCACCACGGCCGCGACGACGCCCCACAGCGCCGAATGCGAGACGCCGAACGCGAGCAGGATCGCCCACGTCGCGATGCCGACGAGCGTGTTGATGATCAGCATCGTCATCAGGTAGCGCTGCACCTGCGCATCGATCTCGTCGAGGATCTCGACGGTGATGCGACGCGCGGCGAGCGTCGGACCGGCGACACGGACCAGCTTGCGGCGAAACGTGTCTCCCGCGGCGAGCAGGAAATAGGCGAGCAGGCCGGCAACGCCGATCTCGACGACGACCCCGAACGCGTTCGACGACTGCTCGCTCAGCCATTTCTCCAGCGCGGTCGGCGCGGGCGGTGGCGCCTGCACGGGCGGCGAGCCCCCGCTCGCCGCCTCGGCCGCGGCACGGTTCAATTCGGCCGCGGCGGCACGCACGTGACCCATCGGGCCGTCCGGCCCACGCGCCGTCTCGTGCGCAGCGATGCGTATCTTGCGCGCCGCATTCGGCAACTCGGCGAGCGCGGCCGCCGCGTCGTCGCGCAACAGGAACACGCCGCCGCTCACCAGTCCCGCCAGCACGATCAGCACGACCGCGGCGCCGAGCGAACGATGGATGTGCACGCGCTCCAGCGTCGCGACCAGCGGCTTCAGCGAGTAGCTCGCGAGGACGCCGACGACGACGGGAATGAGAAACGGCGCCGCAACCCTAGCGGCGGCGCAAACCGCGAGCACGGCCAGCACGATCACTGCGGTGATCGCGGCGCGCTGGCGGCGGGGCGGGCGTTGGTCGGTCTCGTCCACATGAAAACGGCGCCGGGAGTCCGATTACGGACGCCGGGCGCCGCGAGTTCGAGGGCTCGTGTCAGTATTTCTTGTTCTCGCGTGCCTCTTCCTTGATCTTGGAGCCGCCGGCCTGGATGTCCTTGCCGGCGCCTTCGACGGTGTTGCAGCCCGAGAGCAGCGCAAACGAGGGAAGCGCGAACGTCGCCGCAAGCGCGAGTGCGATCAAGCGTTTCATGGTGTCCCCTTTCATGGAGTTGGTGGTCACGCGAAAGCCGCGTCCGCGGTCAGCGGTGCCATGCTGATGCAGTCGACGTGCCACTGAAAATCAATTCACGGATCAATAGGTTACATGTGAAATCGCGTTGCGCGTTGCAACGGCGCCGGGAGGTCCCCGGCAATTGTTACACCCGGCGTCAGCGGGCGCCGACGCGTCGGGGAGACAATCGGCGGATGCCGGAAAGGACGGTCAGTGGACGTCGGAAGAGCGATCCGACGCGAGACCGTCGAGCACCTCGCGCACGCGGTGGTATTCGCGGGCCTTGTCGAAAAAGAAATCGGCGCCGAGCGCCATGCTCTTCGCCCGGTACTGCGGAAACGCGTAGTTGGTGAGCACGATCACCTTGGTATTGGGCGGCCGGCGCGAGATCAGCGCGCGCAGCACGCCGAGACCGGTGCCATGGCGCAGCTGCAGGTCGAGAACCATCGCGTCCCAGGGTGCGGCCGACAGCATCCCGATCGCCGCCTGCTCGCTGTCCGCCTGGCCGACGATCTCGATGCGGCCGGGATCGGCGATCGACTCCGCGAGCCGCTCGCGGATGAGCGGCGAGTCCTCGACGAGCAGAACCCGCAGCGGAGAATCGCGATCCACGGCTGCATGGTCCGACCCCGCCACGCGCGCCGGGTCCTCGTCAGTGGTTGGTACCCCTGTCAATTGCATTCCGCTTCGTCATCGATCGCCTTCCCGCCGCTCCGGTCAATTACCCTCGCGCGAGCCGGCCATCCCCTATTCGATCAATCCGTTCTTGATGGCGTAATACGTGAGGTCGGCGTTCGACTTCATCGCCATCTTCTCCAGGATCCGCGTCCGATACGTGCTCACGGTCTTCACGGACAGGTTGAGCTCGTCGGCGATCTTCGACACCGCCGCCCCGGAGGCCAGCTTGCAGAAGATCTGGAACTCGCGCTGCGACAGCTCCGCGTGCAGCGGCTTATCGCCGTCGCCCGACACGCCGTCGGCAAGGATCTGCGCGAGCGACGGGCTCACGTACTTTCGCCCCTGGACCACCGTGCGGATCGCGCCCACGAGCTGCGTCGAAGCGGCCTCCTTGTTCAGATAACCGGACGCGCCCGCGCGCAAAAGGTTCACTGCGTACTGATCTTCCCCGTAGGCGGAAAGCATCAGCACCGGAAGCTCGGGCTTGACGTGGCGCAGCAGGCGCAGCGTATCGATGCCGTTCTTGTCCGGCATCGAGATGTCGAGCAGCACGACGTCGAAATCGGCCGCACGCACCGCGGTCACGGTTTCCGAGCCGCTCGCCGCCTCGGCGGTGACCTCCATGTCGACCTGGTCGGCGATGAACTGCCGCAGCCCGGCGCGAACGATGGCATGGTCGTCTGCGATGAGGATCCGGATCATCGAATGCCCGCAATGGCCCGATTCTAGCCTACAGGGAAACGATGCGCGTACCCTCGGCCTGGTATGCCGTGAGCCGGTTGTACAGGGTCTTCAGGCTGACGCCCAGCATCTCGGCCGCGCGCCGCTTGTTGCCGCGGCAGTGGTCGAGCGTCGCGAAGATCGCCTGGCGCTCCATTTCCGCGAGCGACGTTCCGACCGGAACCCGCAGGCATTCGCCCTCGACGGCCGGGCACGCGAGCCCTGCGAGATCGAGCTCGACAAACTCCTCGGCCATGATGAACGCGCGGTGGACCGCATTCTTCAGCTCGCGCACGTTGCCCGGCCAATGGTACGTGCGGATCGTCGTCAGTGCAGCGCGCGAGAAGCGCTTCGACGTGCCGGTCTCGACGTTCAGGTTCTGCAGGAAGTGCTCCGCCAGAAGCTCGGTGTCGCCCTCCCGCTCGCGCAACGGCGGCAGCGAGATCGGGAACACCGCCAGCCGATACATCAGGTCCTCGCGCAGCCGCCCGTCGCGCACCGCGTCGAGCGCATCGCGGTTGGTCGCGGTCAGGACGCGAACGTTCGTCTTGATCTCGCCGTCGCCGCCGACACGGATGAAGCGCCCGGTCTCGAGAACGCGCAGCAGGCGCACCTGCATCTCCGGCGCCATCTCGGTGATTTCGTCGAGGAACAGCGTGCCGCCCTCGGCGCGCTCGAAGCAGCCGCGGTGCTGCCGGTTCGCACCCGTGAAGGCGCCGCGCTCGTGGCCGAACAGCTCGGCCTCGATCAGGTTGGCCGGGATCGCGCCGCAGTTGATCGCGACGAAGGCGCCGCGCGCACGCGGGCTGCGCTCGTGGATCGTGCGCGCCACGAGCTCCTTGCCGCAGCCGGACTCGCCGGTGATGAACACGGTCGCCTCGGTCGGCGCGACCTTCTCGATCATCCGGTAGACGTCCTGCATCGCCGCCGAGCTGCCGTAGAGGCGACCGAAGCGCCCGAGCGCCGGAGCGGATGCGGCACGCGCCGCGGCGACGAAGGGCAGCGCGACGACGATGTCGTCGTTCGGTTCGGCGGGAAGCGTTTGATCGAGCGTCATTGAAATCCTCTTTGACCGGGCTGTTCGCGATATGCGCATCCTAGGGAAAACTTTTCACGCTCCGTATCGGCGCCTCGCGGAAGGTAGTGTCGAGGTTTGTCCTACAGCGCGCAGTAGGCTAGAGTTGCGCAGTTTTCCTTCGCGGATCGCACATGCCCGCAGCGACGCTTCTCCCGATGATCCTTTCCGGCGGCGCCGGCACTCGCCTGTGGCCGCTGTCGCGCGAAGCGGCGCCGAAACCGTTCATGCCGCTGCCGGACGGCGAGACGCTGCTCGGCAAGACCGCGAGCCGCGCGCTGGCGCTCGACGGCGTCGACACGCTGCTCACGATCACCAACCGGGACTACTACTTCCACACGAAGGACACGTACGCCGGCATGGAGGACGCCGCCGGCGCGACGACTGCCTACCTGCTCGAGCCGTTCGGCCGCAACACGGCGCCGGCGGTTGCGCTCGGCGCGCTGTGGGCGCAGGCGCGCGGCCTCGGCGATCGCGTGCTGCTCGTGATGCCCGCCGATCATCTGATCCGCGACCAGCGCGCCTTCGCGCATGCCGTCGAGCGTGCCAGGTCGCTCGCGGTCTCCGGAACCCTGGTGACGTTCGGCATCGCGCCCACCCACCCCGAAACGGGATTCGGCTACATCGAATGCGGCGACATGCTGGCGCCTGCCGAGGGGCCGGCGCCGGCGGCGTATCGCGTGCGCCGCTTCGTCGAGAAGCCGTCGCTCGCGCTCGCCCGCGACTACCTCACCGAAGGCCATTACGTCTGGAATTCGGGCATGTTCGCATTCACCGCCGACGCGATCCTCGACGCATTCGCGCGCCATGCGCCGGGTGTTCTCGCCGCGGTGCGCCCCGTCGCGCAGGCGCTCGCGGGGCGCGAGCGCTCGCCGATGCTCGAGATCGACGCCGCGCTCTTCGCCGCGGTTCCCGACATCTCGCTCGATTACGCGATCATGGAGCGCGCGGCCGAGGCGGGCGAGGTCGCCGTGGTCCGCGGCGCGTTCGACTGGAGCGACGTCGGCTCGTGGCAGGCCGTCGCCGCGCTGACGATGGCCGACGACGAGGGCAACCGCGGTCACGGCGAGCGCGTGGCGATCGCGACGCGCGGCACCTATGTGCATGCCGCCGACCGCATCGTCGCGACCGTCGGCGTGGAGAATCTCGTCATCGTCGACACGCCCGACGCGGTGCTCGTCGCGCATCGCGACCACCTGCAGCGCGTCAAGGACGTCGTCGGCGAGCTCAAGGCGCGGGGCCACGACGCCTACAAGCTGCACCGCACGGTGAGCCGCCCGTGGGGCGCCTACACCGTGCTCGAGGAAGCGCCCGGCTTCAAGATCAAGCGCATCGAAGTACGGGCCGGCGCGGCGCTGTCGCTGCAACTCCACCACCGGCGCACCGAGCACTGGGTCGTCGTGCGCGGCGTCGCCCACGTGACCCGGGGCGAGCTCGAATTCGACGTGCACGCGAACGAGTCGACGTACATCCCGATCGAGACGCGCCATCGGCTCGAGAACCGCGGCGCCGAGCCGCTCGTGATGATCGAGGTGCAATGCGGCGAGTACCTCGGCGAGGACGACATCGTCCGCTTCGAGGATCGGTACGGGCGCACGCCGGCGTAGCGCCCGGCCCGAGCACCGTAGCGATCAAGGCGCGTTATGCGATCGAACGCCCGCGCGGCGACCATCCGAGCGTCAATCCGTCCCCGCCGCGACGGGCACCGGCGCGTAGCGGCTGGTGACATAGATGCCGCCGAGGATCAGCAGGATGCCGGCGACGTGAAACTGCGCGAGCCGCTCGTCGAGGAGCAGCCACGCCAGCACCACGCCGAACACCGGCATCAGGTGCACGAAGAGGCCGGCGACGTTCGCGCCGACGCGCTCGACGCCGCGATTCCAGAAGATGTAGGCGAGCACCGACGAGAACAGCGCCACGCCGACAAGGGCCGCCGCGGCGGCCGGCGTCCAGACCATCGGCTCGCCCAGCCACGTCTCGGCCGCGTACATCGGCAGGACCGCGAGGTCGCCGATGCAGGCGATGACGAACAGGAACGACAGCAGGTGCATGCCGGGCGGCCGATAGCGCAGGCCGATCGTATAGATCGACCACATCGCCATCGACAGGACGATCAGCAGGTCGCCGCCGTTGAGCCGCAGCCCGGCGAGCGTGGCGAGCGAGCCCTCGGAGAGAATCGTCAGCACGCCGCCGAGCGACACCGCGATCCCGGCGAGCTGCAGCGGCGCGAGCCGCTCGCGCAGCAGCGCCCACGACAGCGTGACGATCATCACCGGGATGAACGAGTTCAGGATCACGCCGTTCACCGCCGTCGTGTAGCGCAGGCCGAGGTAGGCGAGCGCGTTGTGCGTGCCGATGCCGATGACGCCGAGGCCGAGCAGCGCCTTCCAGTGACGCCGGACGAGCGGCGCGTCGCGCCGCAGGTGCGGCCATGCGAACGGCGCGAGGATGACGACCGCGAAGAGCCAGCGGTAGAACGTCAGCGCAAGCGGGGGCACGTCGTGCGTGAGCCACCGGCCCGCGATCCAGTTGCACGACCAGAAGAGCGGCGCGAGCGTGAGCAGCGCGTACGCTGATACGACATCGCCGGCGCGCGAAGCGGCAGGCATGGGTCGGACTCCGCGCATCAGCCCGCGCCCGACTTCGACTCGCCCGCCACCCTCATCGGTCGAATTATGTCACGCGTATAATCGGGGCTCGCGAATCATCGCTTTCGCGCTCTTCGCATGCCGACGGCCTCGACCGATGCTGCGACGGCCGCCTCCGCGCCTTCCCCGGTAACCCGCGAACCCGTCGCCGACCGCCAAGCGCCCGCAGATCCGTTTGCGGCGCTGCCTGCGCTCGCGCCGACGTTGCCCGACGGCGGACGCCGGCTCGCGCTGCCTGCGCTTTGCGGCTCGAGCGATGCGCTGGCGCTGGCGCAGATCGCGCGACAGGCGCGCGCGGCGCGGCGCACGCTCGCCGTCGTGTGCGCCGATGCGCTCGCCGCGCAGCGGCTCGCCGGCGAGATCGCATGGTTCGCCCCCGCGCTGCGCGTCAGCGTGTTCCCGGACTGGGAGACGCTGCCCTACGATCACTTCTCGCCGCACCACGACCTCGTGTCGGAGCGGCTCGCGACGCTGTATCACGTCTCCCGCGGCGAATGCGACGTCGTCCTCGTCGCCGCGCAAACCGCGCTCTATCGCCTCGCCCCGCAGTCGTTTCTCGCCGCGCACACGTTCTTCCTCGAGCAGGGGGAGAGGCTCGACGTCGACGCGCTGCGGGCGCAGCTCGCGCTCGCCGGCTACACGCACGTCACGCAGGTCGTCTCGCCCGGCGAGTTCAGCGTCCGCGGCGGCCTGATCGATCTCTACCCGATGGGAACGGCGCTGCCGTACCGCCTCGACCTCTTCGGTGACGAGATCGAGACGATCAAGACGTTCGACGCGGATTCGCAGCGCACGCTGTACCCGATGCGCAACGTGCGGCTCCTGCCCGCGCGCGAGTTCCCGCTCGACGACGCGGGTCGCACCCGGTTTCGCGGCCGCTTCCGCGAGGCGTTCGAGGGCGACCCGTCGCGCTCGCCGCTGTACAAGGACATCTCGGCGGGCGTGGTGCCCGGCGGCATCGAGTATTACCTGCCGCTGTTCTTCGACGCGACCGCGACGCTCGTCGACTACTTTCCGCCGCATGCGATCGTCGCGCTGCACGGGGACGTCGACGCCGCGATCGAGCGCTTCTGGCAGGACACCGAAGCGCGCTATCGGCTGATGCGCGGCGACAAGGCGCGACCGCTGCTGCCTCCGCCGCAACTGTTCCTGCCGCGCGACGAGTTCCGCGGCGCGATCAGGCCGCTCGCACGCGTCGAGCTCGACGCCGTGCCGTCCGAGGCGGCGCCGCCGCCCGATGCCGCGACCCGGCGGCTGCCCGCGGTGCAGGTCGACCGGCGCGCCGCCGATCCGCTCGCCGCGCTGACGGGCGTGCTCGCGGCGCTCGACGGCCGCATGCTGATCGCCGCCGAGAGCGCCGGCCGCCGCGAGACGATGCAGCAGTATTTCGCCGAGTACGGCGTGCGGCCGGCGCTCGTCGAGACCTTCGCCGATTTCGTCGCCGGGGATGCGAAGGTCGCGCTGACGGCGGCGCCGCTGCATGCCGGCTTCGCCTGGCCCGCCGCGCGGCTCGCGTTCGTCACCGAAACGGAGCTCTACGCGAGCGTCGTGCGCCGCGGCACGCGCGATGCCGGGCGACGCTCGAACGTCGACGCGATGGTGCGCGACCTCTCCGAGGTACGCATCGGCGATCCGGTCGTGCACGAAGAGCATGGGATCGGCCGCTATCTCGGCCTCGTCACGCTCGACGTCGGCGACGGCGCGACGGAGTTCCTGCAGCTCGTCTACGCGAACGACGCGAAGCTCTACGTTCCCGTGTCGAACCTGCACGTCGTCAGTCGCTACAGCGGCGCGTCGCCCGATGCGGCGCCGCTGCACGAGCTCGGCAGCGGGCAGTGGGAGAAGGCGAAGCGCAAGGCGGCGCAGCAGGCGCACGACACCGCCGCCGAGCTGCTCAACCTCTACGCGCAGCGTGCCGCGCGCAACGGCCACGCGTTTTCGTTCAAGCCGCACGACTACGAGGCGTTCGCCGAAGGCTTCGGCTTCGAGGAGACGCCCGACCAGCAGGCGGCGATCGACGCGGTCGTCACCGACCTTGCCGCCGGACGCCCGATGGACCGGCTCGTCTGCGGCGACGTCGGCTTCGGCAAGACCGAGGTGGCGTTGCGGGCGGCGTTCATCGCGCTCGCCGACGGCAAGCAGGTCGCGCTGCTGGTGCCGACGACGCTGCTCGCCGAGCAGCACTTCCAGGTCTTTTCCGACCGCTTCGCCGACTGGCCGGTGAAGCTCGCCGAGCTGTCGCGCTTCCGCTCGACGAAGGAGGTCAAGGCGGTGCTCGAGGGCCTCGTCAACGGACGCATCGACCTGGTGATCGGCACGCACAGGCTGATCCAGCCCGACGTCAGGTTCCGCAACCTCGGGCTCGTCATCATCGACGAGGAGCATCGCTTCGGCGTGCGGCAGAAGGAGCAGTTGAAGCGCCTGCGCGCCGAGGTCGACGTGCTGACGCTGACGGCGACGCCGATCCCGCGCACGCTCGCGATGTCGCTCGAGGGGATCCGCGACTTCTCGGTCATCGCCACCGCGCCGCAGCGGCGCCTCGCGATCAAGACGTTCGTCGCGCCGTATTCGACGGGAATCGTGCGCGAGGCGGCGCTGCGCGAGCTCAAGCGCGGCGGCCAGATCTATTTCCTGCACAACGACATCGACACGATCCGCACGGCGGCGGAGCGCCTGACGCAGCTCCTGCCCGAGGCGCGCATCGCCGTCGCGCACGGCCAGATGGGCGAGCGCGACCTCGAGCGCGTGATGCGCGACTTCTACGCGCAGCGCGTGAGCCTCCTCGTCTGCTCGACGATCATCGAGACGGGCATCGACGTCCCGACGGCGAACACGATCATCATCGACCGCGCCGATCGCTTCGGCCTGGCGCAGCTCCACCAGCTACGCGGGCGCGTCGGCCGCTCGCACCATCAGGCGTACGCCTACCTGCTGACGCCGCCGCACGACGCGCTCTCCGCGCAGGCGAAGAAGCGGCTCGAGGCGATCCAGATGATGGAAGACCTCGGCTCGGGCTTCTTCCTCGCGATGCACGACCTCGAGATCCGCGGCGCCGGCGAGGTGCTCGGCGACGAGCAGTCGGGCGAGATGCAGCAGATCGGCTTCCAGCTCTACGCCGACATGCTGAAGGCGGCGGTATCGGCGCTGAAGGCCGGCCGCGAGCCGGACCTCGCGCAGCCGCTCGGCGTGACGACGGAGATCAACCTGCACGTTCCGGCGCGTTTGCCCGAGCCGTATTGCAGCGACATC
>DASURV010000026.1:0-7663 GCA_036375455.1 Casimicrobiaceae bacterium
CTCTCCGGCGCCGTCCGGCGCACCCGCTGCATCGGTCGCGACGAGCGGCACCGGCTCGACGCCGGCGGCGCGCGAGGCCATCGCCTCCGCGCCGCCCTTAGCGCCGGCCGGCACCCTCGTCGTCTCGGCGATGGGCCTCGCCGATCCCGCGGATCCCCGGTATGCCGACGACAAGGCGCTGATGCAGACGGACGTGAGGGCCGATTCCAGGCACCAGCTCGTCGCGAAGACGCTGATGCTGCTGCTCGAGCGCAGGTCGTACGCGAGCAACTACGACCTGCTGCAGCACCGCCTGCTGTCACGAAGCGGCGATTACATCGGCGCCACCGTGCAGGAGAGCGCGCCGCAGATCGGCAAGGACGGACTGCTGTCGATGACGACGCAAGCGGTCGTCGACGTGAAGGCAATCCAGCAGTCGCTCGACGAGCTGTCGCGCGACGAACGGATACGGCTCATCCGTGCCAATGGCGACCCCAGGGTGTCGTTGCGCATCTCGGTGCGCGACGCCGACGATCCCGGAGCGCCGCCGCAGCCGTCGCCGATCGCCGAAAACATCCTGAAGGAGCGGATCCAGTCGTTTGGCTTTCGCACCTGGTCCGACGAGTCGCCACCGGGTGCGAAGGGCGCCGATTTCGCCGTCACCGGCGAGGCGAACGTGAGGAGGCTGTCGACGAAGCTCGCGGCCTCCGGCCTCGTGATCACGAAGTACGCCCTCGCATCGTGGACGGTCAAGTGCACCGATCTCGCCACGGGCGAGGAGATCTACTTCAACACGACGCTGCCGAAAGGACTTGGCAGCCTGGCGAGCGAGGAGGAGGCGCTGCGGGCGATCGGCACGCGCGTGGCGGACCAGTTCAGTCGCGATTTCTTCCTCCGCCACGTACCGGTCCGGGGTCGCAGAGTCAGCCTCGTCGTGACGGGCCTGCCCGACGCGGTGACCGAAGAGCTCCTCGCGCGCGAGCTGATCGGGCTTCCCGCCGTGCTGGGCGCGAGCGCGGGCCCGCCCGCGAAGCCGCGCGTGTACGACCTGCAGATGGCGCCGGGAGCCGGCAGCGACGCCATCCTGGGCGACGTCGTGGGGCCGCTCAATGCGAAGCTCGGCGACGCGTGCTTCGCGCTCGGCACAAGCGAAGGCGCCCGCATCGCGATCACGTTCGACGCGCGCTGCGCGGATGGGCTCGCGCGCGCGCGCTTCGAGACCAATCCGCCGGCCGGGCTGTACGGCGCGCCCCCGGCGCGTCAGAAGGCCGTCATCAAGAACCCGGAGATGCTGCGCAAGCTCGTATGAGCGCCGAAGGGCCGCCCCGAGGCGAATTCCGCCCCCTCGGGGGGCAGCGCAGCGGCGGGAGCCGCAAGCGTGGGGGCACTCCAGCGCCCGCGCCGTCGTCAATCCTCGACGCGGAAACCGATCTTCAGCGTGACCTGGAAATGCGCGACGCGGCCGTTGACGACGTGGCCGCGACTCTCGCAGACCTGGAACCAGTCGATGTGCTTGATGGTTGCCGACGCCTTCTGAATCGCGTTGCGAATCGCCTCGTCGGAGCTGTTCGGGGAGGAGCCGACCAGCTCGACCAGCTTGTACGTGTGCGCGGTCATTCGCGATCTCCTTGTGGATCGACCCGCGCATTGTAGGGCCAAAGGGCCGCGCGATGACCAGCCGTGTTCGCCCCGCTACTCGGTCGTCGATTCGCGCTGCTCGAGATCGATGCGCAGCTCGTAGAGATCCTCGTCGAGCGCGTCGCGGACCGAGACGACACCGAGCGGCCGATCGAATTCGACGACCGGCAGGTGCCTGAACTTGCCCTCGTGCATCATGCGCAGCGCGCGCACGAACGGCTCGTCGGGATGGATCGTCTGCGGCCTCGCCGTCATGACGTCGGCGAGTCGCGTCGCGTGCGGATCGCGTCCCTGCGCGAGCAGCCGGAACAGCGCGTCGCGCTCGGTGAAGATGCCGATCAGCCGCGTGTGGTCGACGACGAGCAGCGCCCCGACGTTCGCCTCCTTCATCAGGCGGGCGGCTTCGACGACGGTCGTGATGGACGCCGCCATGACCGGCGGGCGGCCCGCGACAATGGAGCGCAATGAACGGATGGGCATGATCGTCCTCGTGGACCGGCCGGCGCGGCGCTTGCGGTCAGGATACTCGGCCGACGGCGGCGCGCAAGTGACCGTTTCGCGCCGGTCTCGGGTCGGGCAACGGGGTGACCGCCGTGGCCGGTACGGCGGCGTCGATCAGCGGCTTCGCGACGTGCGAGACCCCTCCGAGAGTCGCCTGCGGTCGGCATCAGGACCGAGGCCTTCCGCATCGTCGAGCAGCCCCTGCGGCCGCCCGGGATCGTCGTCGACGCCCCCGAGGCTCGCCGGATCCCCGGCGCTCGCCTCCTTCCAGCCGCTCGGCGCGTTCGGCAGCGAATACACCCGCGGCTCCGCCCGCGCGAGGATCGCCGTCGCGATGTTCGATTCGGCGTCCGACTCCGTGCGCACCGCGATCACGCAGCGTCCGTTGCGCAGCGCGTCGGCGTAGCGTTCGCGGGCCGAGTCCTCCGGAAACGCGCCGCTGAACATGCGGCCGATGAACCCCGCCAGGCCATCGGTGGCGTCGTCGGTCAGTGGTGTACCCCCCACGCTTGCGGGCGGCTTGTCCGCGTCTGCGCCCTGCGCGACCGCGATCCGGCCCTCGTGGAGGCCCTCTTCCAGCAACCGCGCGCGAGCCGCATCGGCATCGCGCCGTGATTCGTAGACACCGACAATCATCTCGCTCGCCATGCGGGTTGGAATGCATGCGGGCGGCTAAGTTCGCAGTTCGCGGGTCCCGGCGTGCGCGGCAACGGCTGACGAGGCGCCGATCGATCGAAGCGTGCCGCGGCCACGGGCGCGCTCAGCGCAGTGCGTTCGAGACGACCTTGTCCCAGGCGAGCGTCAGCGTGTTGACGTCGCGTCGCGAAGCGTCGATGCCGAGTTGCGCGGCGGGCACGACGATCCGAAACCCGCCCCCGGCGCTCCGCTCGACGTCGAGGACGAACGTCAGCTTGAGCGAGCCGAGCCGCACGCACGGCTCCTGTGCGCTCGATTGCATGAAGCCGTCGATCGCGGCGTTGACGCTTCGCGCGACGGCGCCACCGGCCGGAACGGGAGCCTCGCCGATGTCGTAGAGCCGCGACGGCCCGCTGACGTCGAGCTTCAGCGTCATCTCCTGCGACCACTTGCGGGCGCCGGACGCCGCGCCGAACGGCGCGACCGCTGCGCCCGCGAGCGGCAGCGCGACGAGCCGGAGCTGGCCGTCGACGTTCGCCTCGCCGATACGCTGCAGGTCGAGCGTGATCGCCGCGTTGCGCAGGTCGATTTCGCGCGGCTCGGTCGTGCCGCACGCGGCGCTCGGGCTGCGGATGCGCCAGTGCACCGCGCGCAATTCGGCCTTGAGGTCATCGAAGAATTCGGCGAGCGGCTTGCCGCCGAGGCCGGGCGCGGCGGGCTCGGTACTCGCGCATGCGCCGCACACCAGGGCGGCGGCGGCGAGCGCCGCGGCGTTCGCCCGTTTCACGCCTTGCGTCTCGCCGTCGCGGCGTGGCCCGCGAGCTCCGCGATCAGCTCCTGCAACGCGGGATCCGCGATCGGCTCGCGAAGCGTGACGGTCCTGCACTGGCGCCCATCGTCGATCGCGATCGTGTAGGCGCGGGCATCCGGCAACGACGGCGCGCGACGCCCCGCGGGCAATGCGAAGAGATCGGCGCGGCGGACCAGGTCGCGCAGCCGCTCGCCCTCCTGCGGCGCGAGCGCGTCGCAGTCGATCGTCACCGGTTTCGCGAGCCCGGGAAAGGCGGCAAGGCCACCGTCGACGCTGAAGTCGATCCGCACGATGAGCCTCTAGCCGAGCGACTTGATGCCGACCTCTTCCCATGCCGCCGCCACCGCGTGACGCTCGGCCGGGCCGAAGAACTGGGCGGCATTGATCACCGTGTAGCGCGCGAACTGGCGGAACGTGGCCGTGGGCTTCAGGCGCTTGTCGCGCAGCGTCTCGTACCAGATGCGGCCGGCCCTTTCCCAGGCATGACCTCCGAGGGCGACCGCGGCGAGATAGAACGCGCGATTCGGAATGCCGGAATTCGTGTGCACGCCACCGTTGTCGGCGGATGTGCGCACGTACCCGGCCATCGTCGCAGGCTGCGGATCGCGGCCGAGCACCGGATCGTCGAACGCGGTTCCCGGCGCCTTCATCGAGCGCAGCGCGACGCCGTGGACGCTCGGCGTGAACAACCCCTCGCCGATCAGCCAGTCGGCCTCCTCGGCCGTCTGCCCCCGCGCGTATTGCTTGACCAGCGAGCCGAAGACGTCGGAAATCGATTCGTTCAGCGCGCCCGCCTGGCCGAGATACACGAGCCGCGCCTCGTCGCCCGTAACGCCGTGCGTGAGCTCGTGCGCGATCACGTCGAGGGCGATCGTGAAGCGGTTGAAGAGATCGCCGTCGCCGTCGCCGAACACCATTTGCCGGCCGTTCCAGAATGCGTTGTCGTAGCGGCGTCCGTAATGCACGGTGGCGTCCAGGTGCAGGCCCTCGTCGTCGATCGAATTGCGCTCGTAGACCTCGGAGAAGAAATCGAACGTCGCACCCAGTCCGTCGTAGGCCTCGTTCACGTCGACGTCGGGCACCGATGCGCCGCCCTCCACGCGCACCGCCCTGCCGGGCAGCGTCTCCCGTCCCTGCGCATCGTATACGGTGCGCTGCTTGGCCGCGACCGGACTCGCGAGCAGTCCGCGCCTCGCTCCGGACTCGAGGAGCTGATAGGTCGCGCGGGCGAGGCGCAGCGTGTGATCGGTCGCGAGCGTGTCGAGCGCCGTCTCGCGCTGACGGGCATTGCCGCGCAGTGCGATGCGGCGCAGCAGCTCGGGCGGCATGATCGAACAGCCGCAGCGTTGCGCTCGCACCAGAACCTCCGAAATGACGCGCTTGGCATCGGCAGGAATTGCCGACGCGCCCCCGATGTGTGCTACGCCCCTGGTGCGGCGGCGCGATGCCCGGCCCGCAAGCCCGCGCCGGCGCTCATCACGCGGCGCCGCGCTGACCCCGGAATAGCGGAGTGACTTTCCTGACCGCCTCGACCTGCTCGCAGGTCGGGTTCGGCGCCTGGCGGCGGGCCTCGCGCCGCACGCGCGCGAAGGTCTTGCGCAAGTCGGTGTTGGCGCTCGAGGTGTAGCGGAACGTGGGGTCGAGGATCGATTTCATTGCGGACCTCCGGCAAGCGTTTCGACACTTTGCACTCGTCGCGCTTCGCATGTCAACGCGATGGACGGCGGATCCCGCCGCGCCAATAGCGCAACAGCAGATAGCCGCCGATCATTCCGCCGAGATGCGCGAAGTGCGCGACGCCTTCCTGCGTGCCGGTGACGCCCAGGAACAGCTCGAGCAGCGCGTAGACGACAACGAACACCCGCGCCGGCATCGGGATCGGCGGGAACAGCAGCATCACGCGATTGTGCGGAAAGTACATCGCGTAGGCGAGGAGCAGTCCGAACACGCCGCCGGATGCGCCGATCGTCGGGTAGATCGCGCCGGAGAGCATCGCAAAGACAAGCTGCGTGACTGCCGCCGAAAGCACCGAAACGAAATACAGGACGACGTAGCGGCGCGTGCCGAACACGCGCTCGATCGCACCGCCGAACATGTAGAGCGCGAACATGTTGAACGCGAGGTGCAGCAGGCTGCCGTGCAGGAAGGCATATGTGACGAGTTGCCACGGCGCGAACGATGCCCCGACGTTCATGCCCGACGTCGCGAGCGGCCACAGCGCGAACGGCACGATGATCTGCGGGGCGATCGACTGCAGCAGGAAGATGCCGACGTTGGCGACGATGAGTGCGGTGGTGGCGGGCGGCATGGGGGATCGCTCGATGCGTTGCGGGGGGGCCGCGGTGCCGGGCGGCGGGCGGCCGCGCCCTCGCTTTGCGGACAGTGTGGACGCATTGGCAGGTTGGGCCGCCTGCCGCCCCGCGCAAGGCCATCGAAGGGCCGCGGCAGCCCGGCATCGCGACGGGAAGCAGGAATCCACCGGAAAGCGCCGTTGGCGATCGCATAGAATTCGAGCCGTGCAGCACCGCGCAGCCCGCAAACGACGCCATTGGAATCGCCTGCCCCAGCCCCCGCACCTCGCATCGTTCGCCATCCGGTCGCGGTGATCGAGGATTTCCTGCCCGAACCGGCGTGGCAGTCGCTACTGCAGCGCGTGCTGGCGAGCGAGGCGCACTTCCAGCCCTCCGGCACGCATGATCGGCGGACCGATTACCGCCGCTCGCTCGTGCTCAATCCCCCGGCGGACCTCGTGGCGCCCGTCGTCGATCGCGTGCGCTCGGTGATGCCGCGGATCCTGCCGGCGCTGCGGGTGCCGCCGATCAGCGTCGGGTTCGTCGAGGCGCAGGTGACCGCAAGCGTGGACGGCAGCTTCTTCGGCGTGCATACCGATGCCGATCACGACAAGGTGCCGAAGCGCTACCTGACGTACGTCTATTACTTCAACCGCCGGCCGAAGGGATTCTCGGGTGGGGAGTTGCGCGTCTACGACGACATCCTGCGCAACGGCAAGCTGGCGCGCGCGGAGACGTTCGCCACGATCGAGCCGCGCCACAACCGCATCGTGTTCTTCTGGGCGCGGACGATGCACGAGGTCATGCGCGTCGGGGTGCCGTCCCGGCAATTCGCCGACGCGCGCTTCACGGTGAACGGCTGGGTGAACGCCGCCTGAGCAGGCGCTGCGCTTCGCGGCGCGGCTACTTGCCGCGATCGCGTGGCGCCTCGTCGCTGCATTGCGGCAGCCCGCCGCCGGCGCCGTTGCAGTAGCGCGTGCGCGCGCGCTGCTCGCAGGCCAGCCGGTCGAAGAACCGCTGCGCGCCGCATCGCGCCAGCGCATCGGCGAGCGCGAGCGCGCGATCGAGCCCATGCCGGGCATCGGCGGCGGAGGCGCTGGCGAGCGTGACGGTGCGCGGCCGCGCCGAGCCACGGGGCTGCTCCGCGGGCTGCGTGGACGCCGCGTCGGCATCGCGTCCCGCCGCAAACAGACGCGGCGTCACGTGGCTCACGTCCCGATCGAGCATCACCGATTCGGCTCCTGGCGGGGTCAGCGACCGCTGCGCGACGTAGAGCGTGCCCGCGCTTGCCAGGCCGATCGAGAATGCGCCCACCACGAGCAGCGGCCGCGACCACAGGCGGGTCTGCCAGCCCTCCTGCGCGCCCGGCTCGGCCGGGCGGGACGCTTCGAGCGGGAGCAGCGACGCCCCGAGGTCACCGATCGAAGCGGCCGCCAGCCGCTCGCGATCGAGCTCGCTTTCGCATTCGCGGCACAGCCTGCCGGGTCTGGTCAGCGGCTGGCTGCACATGCGGCAGCACGTCACGCGCCGCTCCGTTCGACGGTCGATGTGCCGGTTCGGGGGATCGCGCGTTGCGTCATAGGAGGATCGGGTCTGCCGGTGCCACTTTGCAACGAGGGGAAGCAATTCACGGACCCGGAACGCCACCCCGGGATGGCCGCCCGGCCCCCGACTGGCCCATGCCTTGCTTTCAGCCAAGCCGCCCGTTCGCGAGCAGTCGAGTCGTTGCGCCCGCCTGGCGGTTTGTCATGCACAACTTCACACCGACCGCACCGCAGTCCACCGGCTGGCGCCTGCTTCGCCTGAT
>DASURV010000027.1:0-10461 GCA_036375455.1 Casimicrobiaceae bacterium
AGTTCGAGCGGCGCGTGGTGGCTGCCCTGCCGCACGCGCGTGCGGTGACGCTGCATAGCCGCCTCGCGGCAGGCGCGCGCCGGCGCAACTGGAACGCCGCGGCAAGCGGCGCCGCGCAGGTGGTGCTCGCGACGCGGCTCGGGGTCTTCGTGCCGCTTCCGAAACTCGCGCTGATCGTCGTCGACGAGGAGCACGACGAGTCGTTCAAGCAGCAGGACGGCGTGCGCTATCACGCGCGCGATCTCGCCGTGTGGCGGGCGCGCTGGCGCGGCGTTCCGATCGTGCTCGGCAGCGCGACGCCGTCGCTCGAGACGTGGGTCCACGCGCGCGCGAATCGCTATCGGACGGCCACGCTCGTCGAGCGGGCCGATGCGCGGGCGCGCGCGCCGGCGATCCGATTCGTGCCGGTGCGCGGCGCGGCTGCGCGCGACGGCATCAGCGCCCCGCTGTGGGATGCGCTCGCCGCGAGGCTCACGCGAAACGAGCAGTCGCTCGTCTTCGTCAACCGGCGCGGCTTCGCGCCGTCGCTCAAGTGCGCGGCGTGCGCGTGGCAATCGCAGTGTCCGCGGTGCACGGCGCGCCTCACGCTGCACCGGCAGCCGGATCGGCTGCGCTGCCATCATTGCGGGCACGCGCAACGGCTTCCCCGCGCGTGTCCCGAGTGCGGCAACGTCGACCTCGCGCCGCTCGGCTTCGGGACGCAGCGGCTCGAGCAGGCGATCGGCGCGGCGTTCCCGCAGGCTCGCATCGCGCGTGTCGACCGCGACACGACGCGCACGAAGGACGCGTTCGCCGCCGTCCGCCGCCAGGTCGAGGCGCGCGCCGTCGACATCCTGGTCGGCACGCAGATGCTCGCGAAGGGACACGACTTTCCGCGACTCACCCTCGTCGGCGTGCTCGGGGCCGACAACGCGCTCTACAGCGCCGACTTTCGCGCGACCGAGCGGCTCGCCGCGTTGCTGGTGCAGGTCGCCGGCCGTGCGGGACGCGCCGACCTTCCGGGAGAAGTGCTCGTGCAGACGGATTTCCCGGCGCATGCCGTGTATCGGGCCCTCGCCGCGCACGACTACGCCGGCTTCGCCGACGCGCTCGTCGCCGAGCGCCGCGCGGCGCAACTGCCGCCGGCGTCGCGCGTCGCGCTGCTGCTCGCCGAGGCGCACGCGCGCGACGACGTCGAGCACTTCCTCGACATCGCGCATGCGCGCGGCTGCGCGCTGCGCGAGGCGCATGCCGACGTCGAGATCTTCCCTCCGGTTCCCGCCGCGATGCCCAGGCGTCGCGGCTTCGAGCGCGGGCACGTGCTCGTGCAGTGCGCGCGCAACGGGCCGCTGCAAGCCTTCCTGCCGCGCTGGCGCGAGGCGCTTGCCGCGAGCGGCGGCACGCGCGTGCGCTGGGCGCTCGACGTCGACCCGGCGACGTTCTGAACCCCGACGGCTATAATCCGCGCGCCATGCCTCGCCCAGATCGCGCACTCGCCGCCGCGGTTCGCGACCCGCGGGAACGAATCGCCTCCGCGCTCGGCCGCATCGTCCGCGAGCAGTTGCCCGGCGTGCCGGAGCCGGCGCTGGTCGTCGAGCGCCCGCGGGACGCCGCGCACGGCGACTACGCGACGAACGTCGCGCTCGTGCTCGCGAAGCCGGCGCGGCGCAATCCGCGCGAGCTTGCGCGCACGATCGGCGCGTCGCTCGAGGCCGCGCTTCCGGAGCTGATCGAGGCGCCGGAGATCGCCGGGCCGGGATTCATCAACGTGCGGCTCAAGAGCGCCGCCCGCCAGCAGGTCGTCGCGGCGATTCTCGAGGCCGGGGAGCGTTACGGACGCAGTGCGGCGCGCACCGGCGAGCGGGTGATCGTCGAGTTCGTGTCGGCGAATCCGACGGGGCCGCTGCACGTCGGCCACGGCCGCCAGGCCGCGCTCGGCGACGCGATCGCGAACCTGCTCGAATGGCAGGGCGCGCAGGTGGCGCGCGAGTTCTACTACAACGACGCGGGCCAGCAGATCCAGAACCTCGCGATCTCGGTGCGTGCCCGCGCGCACGAGATCCTCGGCGAATCCGGCGAGTTTCCCGAGGACGGCTATCGGGGCGAGTACATCCGCGAGCTCGCGCAGCGGTATCTCGACGAGGTGGGCAAGGAGCTGGCGGACATCGAGGCGATCCGCCGCTTCGCCGTCGCCGAGCTGCGCAACGAGCAGGACCGCGACCTGCAGGCGTTCGGCGTGCGCTTCGATCGCCATTACCTCGAGAGCTCGCTGTATGCGGACGGGCGCGTCGAGGCGACGGTCGCGCAGCTCGTGGGGTCGGGCGCCACGTTCGAGCGCGAGGGCGCGCTGTGGCTGCGCACCACCGCGTACGGCGACGACAAGGACCGCGTGATGCGCAAGTCCGACGGCGGCTACACGTATTTCGTCCCCGACGTCGCCTACCACGTCACCAAGTTCGAGCGCGGCTTCGCGCGCGCGATCAACGTGCAGGGATCGGACCATCACGGCACGATGGCGCGCGTGCGCGCGGGACTGCAGGCGCTTCGCATCGGCATCCCGGCCGGCTATCCCGATTACGTGCTGCACAAGATGGTGACGGTGATGCGCGGCGGCGAGGAGGTGAGGATCAGCAAGCGCGCCGGCAGCTACGTCACGCTGCGCGAGCTGATCGACGAGGCCGGGCGCGACGCCGTGCGCTTCTTCCTGGTGTCGCGGAAGGCGGATTCGGAATTCGTCTTCGACATCGACCTCGCGCGGTCGCAGTCCGAGGAGAATCCGGTCTATTACGTCCAGTATGCGCACGCGCGCGTCGCGTCGGTGCTGAGGCAGGCCGGGCTCGCGCGCGAGGCCGCGCCGGCGGCGCTGCGGGACGTCGACCTGTCGCCGCTTCTCAGCCGCTACGAGGAGCCTCTGCTGCGCCGCCTCGCCGACTTTCCGGTCGAGATCGCGCTCGCCGCCGGCGAATTCGCGCCGCACCAGCTCACGTTCTACCTGAAGGATTTGGCGCAGGAATTCCACAGTTACTATAATGCGGAGCGCTTCCTCGTCGACGACGAGCGCATCCGGCAGGCGCGGCTCGCGCTGATCGTCGCCGTCGGACAGGTGTTGCGCAATGGCCTCACCATCCTCGGCATCGGAGCGCCGGATGAGATGTGACGCTTGTGCCGGACGCGCCGCACGTTTTCAATGAGTCCAATCCGCGCACCGACCCACGGTTTCCGAGCATGACCGCCCCCATCGCATCGCGCCGTCACGTCGCTTCACGCCCGCCGCAGCGTCATGGCGTCCTCGGCGGAACGCTGCTCGGCGTCTTCATCGGCATCATCGTCGGCCTCGGCATGGCCGCCACCGTCGCGTACTGGCTGATGAAGAACAATCCGGCGCTGCCGCTGCCCTCGCTGTCGCGCGATGCGCAGGAGCCCGCGCGCGGTGCGGCGAAGATCGCCAAGGCGGACGACAAGCCGCGGTTCGACTTCTACAAGATCCTCCCCGGTGTCGAGGAGCCGAAGGTGCAGCCGCCGCGCCCGGAGCGCGGCGATCGGGCGGTCGTCGAGCAGGCGAAGGAGCGCGCGGGCGATCAGGGCGCCGCGCGCGCCGCGGTGGCGGGCGATCGGCCGCAGCCGGCGGCCAAGGTTGCCGCCGTCGAGGCGGCGGCGAAAGTCGCCAAGCCGAGCGATCGCTTCTGGCTGCAGGCGGGTTCGTTCTCCACCGAGCCGGACGCCGAGAACCTGCGGGCGCGGCTGGCGCTCGCCGGCTGGGAGGCGACCGTGCAGGAAGGCGCGCTGCCCGACAAGAGCGTTCGCTTTCGCGTGCGCCTCGGACCGTACGACAACGCCGACGAGCTCGGGCGGATGAAGTCGGAGCTCGCGAAGCGCGGCTTCGATGTCGCGGTCATCCGCTATTGACCGCCTTCCGGCGCCGCACGCGGAACTCCCGCGCGCCCCGGCGGGCCCAACCCCTCGCTCGCCGGCGCGTCATCGGAACGCGCCGGCGCCGCATCAGAGCCCACTTCCAGGAGTCCTCATGAGTCTTTCCACGGTGCGTTTTCTCGGTCGCAGCCTGCTTGCCCTGCTCGCGCTCGCGGTGCTCGCAGGCGGCAGCGCGGCCGCGCCGCTCGTCGAAGGCAAGAACTACGCACGGATCACGAACCCGCAGCCCGTCGAGTCGGGCAAGAAGATCGAGGTGATCGAGTTCTTTTCCTACGGCTGCCCGCATTGCGCGGAGCTCGAGCCCTATCTCGACACGTGGCTCGCGAAGCTGCCGCCCGACGTCGCGTTCCGGCGCGTGCCGGTCATGTTCCAGCCGCGCTGGGTGCAGCTCGCGAAGGTCTATTACACGCTCGACGCGCTCGGCGCCGAGTCGAAGCTGTCGCCCGACGTGTTCAAGGCGATCCACGGCGCGGGCAAGCCGCTGTGGGACGAGAAGGGGTTCTACGACTGGGCGGCGAGCAACGGGCTCGACCGCAAGAAGGTCGAGGACGTCTTCAAGTCCTTCGCCGTGGAAGGCAGGATGAATCGCGCGAAGCAGCTCGCGCAGGAGTACAACATCCAGGCGGTGCCGACGATCGTCGTCGACGGCAAGTTCGTCACGTCGTCCGATCGCGTCGGCACGCACGCGGCGCTGCCGGCGGCGATCGACGAGCTGATCGCGAAGGCGCGGGCCGAGCGGCCGAAGAGCTGACCCCGCTCAACGTCTTCATCACGGGCGCCTCGTCGGGAATCGGCGAGGCGCTCGCGCGCCACTACGCCGCGCAGGGTGCCGCGCTCGGACTGTTCGCGCGCCGCGAAGCGGAGCTCGCGCGCGTCGCGGCGGCGCTCGCGCCCGCGCCGGTCGCAACCTGCGCCGGGGACGTCCGCGACGCCGCGGCGCTCGCGCAGGCCGCGAGTGGCTTCGTCGCCCGCTTCGGAACGCCGGACGTCGTGATCGCCAACGCCGGCGTATCGCGCGGCACCGTGACCGACTACGCCGAGGACCTGCCGGCGTTCCGATCCGTGCTCGAGACGAACGTGCTCGGGCTCGTCAACACGTTCCAGCCGTTTCTCGCGCCGATGCGCGCGGCGCGCCGCGGCACGCTCGCCGGCATTGCGAGCATCGCCGGCTTTCGCGGGCTCCCGGGGGCGGGCGCCTACAGCGCGTCGAAGGCGGCGGCGATCGGCTATCTCGAAAGCCTGCGCGTCGAGCTGCGCGGAAGCGGCATCGCCGTCGTGACGATCTGTCCCGGCTACATCGCGACGCCGATGACCGCGGCCAATCCCTATCGAATGCCGTTCCTCATGCAGCCGGAAGCCGCGGCGCGCGGGATCGCGCGCGCGATCGAACGGCGCAAGCGCTTCTACGTGCTGCCGTGGCAGATGGCGATCGTCGGCCGCGTGTTCCGCGCCGTGCCGCGGCCGCTCTACGACCGGATCTTCGCGAAAGCTCCGGTCAAGCCGCGGCGACCCGGGTGACGCGCGTCACCCGGGTGACGCGCGTCACAGCGGCACGCGCAGCCCCACGGTGATGCCGTAGCCGTTGCCGTCGCTGCGCGAGGACGTGGCCGAGCCCACGAGATAGCCGGTGACGCGCCCGAAGTCCGCGCTCGCACCCAGCGCGTAGCGGAAGAAATTGTCGTCGGGCCTGATCACCGGCACCGAATACGAGCCGTCGAATCCGACGAGCGCCGCTGAGACGAAGCGCTGGTCGTCCTTGCTCTCGAATTCCCACGCGATGCGCGCGAACGGGCGCACGTTGCCGATCTGGCCGGCGACCTGCCAGCCGAGCGTCGAAACGAGCGACTTGCGCTCCTGCTCGCCGTAACTGAGCGCCGTGCTGTCGCTGCCGCGCTCGGAAAAGGCCTTGACGTGAATCTCCTGGTAGGAGAGGCGCACGAACGGCCCATGCAGCCAGTTCGCATAATTGAACCAGTAGCCGCCGAGCACGCTGCCCATCACGTGCCAGCCGCGCGCCTCGCCGCTTTCGGTGCGACCGAGCGCGCCGAGCTGGAGGTTGCGATGGACGTCGCTGTAGTCGAGATCGCCGGCGCCGAGCGTTGCGCCGACGTACCACGGTCCGCCGCCGTAGCCGACGTACACGGTGCCCGTGGGCTCCTTCAGCTTGTAGCCGCCGCTGCCGCCGCCGAAGTCCCCCTTGTTTTCGGAATAGCTGAACGCGACGCCGACGAGGAGCTGCTCCGACAGCCTGAGATCGCCGCCCGCCGCGATCGTATTGACGTCGGCGTTGCCGGAGACGAAGGGGCCGTCGAAATCGTTGTTTCCGTAGTCGTAGCTCGCCCACGCCTGGAACTTGCCCTGCGTCGGCGGCGCGCCGACGGCGGAAATCATCCGGCCGTCGATCGCGCGAAACGTCGCCTGCTCGACGGCGAGCGGCGCCTCGGCAAGGACGCCGATCTTCGCGGGGCCTTCGAGCATCGAGGCGACGACGGCCGCCATGATGGCGTGGCCGGCCGGGGTCGGATGCACCGGATCTGCGAACAGGTACGTTTGCGCGGCATCGGGCGCGACGAGCGTCGCCGGCGTGCACAGCAGCGAGACCGGCACCGTGCACGCGGATTGCGTGACATTGACGAAGCCGAAGGCCGCCGGGTTGGCGGCCACCTCGTGGAACAGCCGGCTGGTGTCGACGTAGATGTACTGGACGCCCGCTTGCGCGAGCGCGCCGGTCAACGTCGAGTTGTAGAGGTTCGTGACCGCCGTGAACGGCACCGACGGGTTCGCGCGTCCCGCCGGCGAGATGCCGGTGTCGTACAGGTTCAGCACGACGACATAGCGGGCGCCCGCCGCCTGCAGCAGGGCGATCTGCTGCGCGGCCTGCACCGCCGCCTGCGCGATGGCCGCCTGCGCCTGCTCGGGCGTGATCAGCCCGGCGCCGATCGCGTCGAGATTCGTGAAGATGTCGTTGTAGCCGATCGACACGCCGTAGAGCGCGTTGGGGTCGACCGCCCGCCCGCTCCCGAGGAATGCGGCGATCTGCGTCGACAACGGCGGTGCGGCATTGGTGGGCGGAATGGGCGGATAACCGGGAAGCTGCGCGACGCGGGCACCGCCGGCGCCATAGTCGGTGCCGCCCTGCGACGAGGACGTGATGGCGACGCCATAGCGCTGTCCGAGCACCTGCGGGAAGACGAGCCCGGGATTGACGGTGAACCGCGCGCCGCCGAAGAAGCCGGCGTCGATGCTGCTGTCGCCGAAGTAGACCTCGCTGCCATATTGTGCGCAGGCATTGCCTGCGGCGAGCGCCATGGCGATTGCGGAGGCTGCGAGTGACGCGCGAAACGGTCGCATGGCGGAATCTCCTCGTTGCGGATCCGCTACTTGGCGAGCAACGCGAGGCGCTTGCCGCCCTCGATCGTCTTGACGCGGTCGCCCTCGCGAAATTCCGGCTGATTGCCGTAGGTGAACGTGCGAGTCGTCCCGTCGTCCATCTTGACGGCGACGCTCCAGTAGGACTTCTTGTTGCGGCTTTTCTCGACCTGGTGGCCGGCATAGGCGCCCGCGCCCGCGCCGGCGATCGTCGCGACCGTATTGCCGCGACCGCTGCCGATCTGGTGGCCGAGCACGCCGCCGAGCACGCCGCCCGCGACCGCGCCCAGACCCGATGCGTCGCCCTTGGTCTCGACGTACTGGACCTTCTGGACCACGCCGCAGGTTGCGCACGTGGCACGCGCCGCAGGCGGTGCAGGCGCCGCAGGTGTCGCGGGTGCCGTGGTCGACTGGGCGAAGGCGGCGCCCGCCAACGCGAATGCCAGCGCGAGCGACCACCGCGACAGGGATGATGGCGATATCCGATTCATTTCAGTTGCTCCTCGGCGAAAGACGACGAGAGTCGACCGGCCGCTCACGCGTCGGCGCGCAGCCGCGCGTACGAGCCGGGCGCGGCCTCGATGACCTCGAGCCCGCCCTTGCCCGGAATGCGTGCCGCGACCTCCCGATCGAGATAGGGTGCGACCCACGCGCGCCAGTCCGGCCACCACGACCCCTCGTGCTGCGTCGCGCCGGCGAACCACGCATCGGCGCCGTCGCCGAGGTCGTCGTTGGTCCAATAGCCGTACTTGTTCGCCGCCGGCGGGTTGATCATGCCGGCGATGTGACCCGATCCGGACAGCACGAAGCGGCTCTTCCCCTTCATGAGCCCGGTGCCGGTGTACGTCGTCTTCCACGGCGCGATGTGGTCCTCGATCGCCGACACGAAGTACGTCGGCTGCGTTACCTTCGAGAGGTCGATCGGAACGCCGGCAAGGGTCAGCCCGCCCGGCTCGCGCAGCCGGTTCTGCATGTACATGTTGCGCAGATAGTAGCTGTGCATCTGCGCCGGCATTCGCGTCGAATCGCAGTTCCAGTGCAGGAGGTCGAACGGAAACGGGTCGCGCCCGAGCAGGTAGTTGTTGATCACGAACGACCAGATGAGGTCGTTCGCGCGCAGCATGTTGAACGTGTTCGCCATCTCGCTGCCTTCGAGGTAGCCGCGCTCGGCCATCTTCTTCTCGAGGGAGGCGACCTGGTCCTCGTCGATGAAGACCTCCAGTTCGCCCGGAGCCGTGAAATCGATCAACGCGGTCATGAACGTGGCGCTGGCGATGCGCTTCCTCTTCCTGGCGGCGAGCCAGCCGAGCGTCGCGGCGAGCAGCGTCCCCCCGAGGCAATAGCCGATGACGTTCGCGTCGTCCTCGCCGGTCGCCTCCTCGATCGCGTCGAGGGCGGCGAGAGGGCCCTCGGTCAGGTAATCCTCGAAGTCCTTGTGCGCCAGGCGCTCGTCGGGATTGACCCACGAGATCACGAACACCGTCATGCCTTCGTTCACGGCCCAGCGGATGAACGAGTTCTTCTCGCGCAGATCGAGGATGTAGTACTTGTTGATCCACGGCGGGATGATCAGCAGCGGGCGCTTCCACGCCTTCTTCGTGGAAGGCTCGTACTGGATGAGCTGCATCAGGTCGTTCTGGAACACCACCTTGCCCGGTGCGGTCGCGATGTTGACGCCGAGCTCGAACGCCTTCGCGTCGGTCATCGAGATCCGAAGCTGGCCGTTGCCGCGCTCGATGTCGTCGAGCAGGTTGTTCAGCCCGCGCACGAGATTCTGGCCGCCGCTCGCGACGGTCTCGCGGAACACCTCGGGGTTCGTCAGGGCGAAGTTCGACGGCGCGAGCGCATCGATGTACTGGCGCGTGAAGAAATCGACCTTCTTCTTCGCGTGGTCGGACAGGCCCTCAACGCTCGCCACCTGCTCGTGAAGCCAGCGCGCCGCGATCAGGTACGACTGCTTGACGTAATCGAACAGGAAGTGCTCGTGCCAGCCCGCGTCCTTGAAGCGCTTGTCGCCTTTCGCCGGCTCGGCGACCGGCAGTGCCTGCGCGCCCATCATCCGCAGCATCGACGATTGCCACAGGTCCATGTAATCGCGCCAGAGATTCAACTGGCCCTCGGCGATGCGCGCCGGATTGGTCAGCATGTTCGCCGCGAGCTCCATGAAGGCCTTGCCGAGGCCGAGCTCGTCGCTCGCGACCGCGGCCTGCTTGCCGGCATTGCGCGAGGCGAATTCGCCCATCAGCTTCGCGCTCTTCTCGGCGGCCGCGGCGAGCGATTCCGCGAGCTTGACGGGATCGAACCCGGGAGCATCCGGCGCGGGACTCGTGGTGGAGGCGGGCGTGGACATCTTCGGCTGTCGGGCGGGGCCGGCGGGCGGCGGTACCGTCATTTTACGCGGCATAGCGGATCGTGCCGTCGTTCGCGACGCGCCGCTCGGCCCGTCCCGTGCGCCACAGGTGGTTGAGGTGCGCGATCGCCTCCCCCATCGCGAAGAAGCGCTGCTGCAGGTCGAGCTCGCGGCGGAACAGCACCGGTATCGTGTCCTCGGCCGATCGGGGCGTGCCGGCTGCGACGAGCGCATCGCGCAATTCCCCCAGGCGTTCCGCGTGATGGGCGCGTAGCCGCGCCACCCGCGCCCGGATGCCCCGGAACGGCGGACCGTGCGAGGGCAGCACGAGCGTGTCGGGGGGCAGCGCCTCGAAGACCTCGAGCGAGGCCAGGAAGCGGGCGACGGGATCGCCGTCCGGCTCGCCGGGCCAGACCGCGACGTTCGTGCTGATGCGCGGCAGCAGCATGTCGCCCGAGATCAGCAGCCGTGCGTCCGGGTTCGCGAGCGACGCATGCTCGGGCGAATGCCCGTAGCCGGCGACGACGCGCCACTGCCCGCGGCCGAGCGTCAGCGCGTCGCCGCCGATGATGCGCGCGAACGCGTGCGGCGCCTCGGGGACGCCGCGGTGGTACTGGTTGCCGCGCGCGTCCAGGGCAGCGAGGTGCTCGGCGGACATGCCGTGCAGCGCGAACAGCGCGCGCACGTCGGCCCCTCCGAGCCCGGCCTGCTGCTCGATCATCGCGTGCGCGGCCAGGAACTCGGCCTGCGTCATCGCGACCGCGCAGCCGAAATGCGAGGCGAGCCACGCGGCGTTGCCGAGGTGGTCGGGATGGCAATGCGTGGCCACGATG
>DASURV010000028.1:0-40828 GCA_036375455.1 Casimicrobiaceae bacterium
CGGAGGCGAACCCGGAAAACCTGAACACCTGGCCGCCGCAGAACCCGCCTGCGTCGCCACCGTAGGTGTTCTTGACGACGTTGCACATTTCTCCGATCGCAAGCTCGACATCGTCCATCGTGACTCCGGGTTTGAGCCGGATGGTGTTGAACAGCATCTTCGCGCCGAAGGGAATCGAGAGCGGTTCGAACATGGCTCGCCTCTTGATCGTGCACCGGGCTGCAGATCATGCCCGCGAATCAGGAGCGCCGCAAACGGGCTCTCCGCGGAAGCGCCCGGCAGGCGAAGGGCACCGCCGTCGCATCGGGTATCCGGCACTTCGCGAATGACCGGAGGCCGGAGCCGCGATCGGGTACGCTATGAGCTTTCCGGTCCCCCGCACAGAGACGCCATGAGCACCTATCACGCACCGCTCGCCGACATGCAGTTCGTGCTGAACGAGCTCGCCGGCCTGTCGCAGATTGCCGCGCTGCCGGGCTTCGAGGACGCGACGCCGGAGACGGTGAGCGCGATCCTCGAGGAAGCAAGCAAATTCGCGACCGGCGTGCTGGACCCCCTCAACTTCCCGGGCGATCGCGAGGGTTCCAAGCTGCTGCCTGATGGGACGGTCAAGACGCCGGCTGGATTCAAGGCGGCGTATCTGCAGTTTGCCGAGAACGGCTGGACCGGGCTCACGAAATCACCCGGCTACGGCGGCCAGGGCTTGCCGCATCTCGTCGCGACAGCGGTCGAGGAGATGTGGCACTCGTCGAACATGGCGTTCGATCTCTGCCCGCTGCTCACCGATGGTGCCATCGCGGCGATCGAGCTTTGCGCAACGCCGGAGCAGAAGGCGCGCTTCCTCCCTTCGATGGTCGCGGGCAAGTGGACCGGCACGATGAATCTGACCGAGCCGCAGGCCGGCTCCGACCTCGCGGCGGTACGCACGCGCGCCGTGCCGCAGGCGGACGGCACCTACAAGCTCTACGGGCAGAAGATCTTCATCACCTATGGCGAGCAGGACTATACCGACAACATCATCCATCTCGTCCTCGCGCGCACGCCGACGGCGGCGGAGGGCGTCAGGGGCATTTCGCTCTTCCTCGTGCCGAAGTTCCTGGTCAATCCCGACGGCTCGCTCGGCGCGCGCAACGACGTGCGGTGCGTCTCGCTCGAGCACAAGCTGGGCATCCATGCGAGCCCGACCGCCGTGCTTGCATACGGCGACCACGGCGGCGCCGTCGGCTACCTGATCGGCGAGGAGAATCGCGGCCTCGAATA
This sequence comes from Casimicrobiaceae bacterium, assembly GCA_036375455.1. Classification (GTDB taxonomy): domain Bacteria; phylum Pseudomonadota; class Gammaproteobacteria; order Burkholderiales; family Casimicrobiaceae; genus VBCG01. The sequence continues at coordinate 1,261 of DASURV010000028.1, forward strand.
CATGTTCGTCATGATGAACCAGGCGCGCTTCTCGGTCGGCATGGAAGGGGTGGGACTGTCCGAGCGCGCATATCAGCGCGCGGTGGCGTATGCGCGCGAGCGCGTGCAGGGCAGACCCGTCGGCGCCGACAAGACGGCGGGCACCGGCGCGATCATCGAGCACCCCGACATCCGCCGGATGCTGATGACGATGCGCGCGTACACGCAGGCGATGCGCGCGCTCGGCTACGTGACGGCCGCCGCCATCGACCATGCGCAGCACGCCGCCGATCCCGGGGAGCGCAAGCGCCACCAGGCATTCGTCGACCTGATGATTCCCATCGTCAAGGGATGGTGCACGGAGACCGGCCAGGAGGTCACGTCGATCGGCGTGCAGGTGCACGGCGGCATGGGCTTCATCGAGGAGACCGGCGCCGCGCAGTACTATCGGGACGCGCGCATCACGACGATCTACGAGGGCACGACCGGCATCCAGGCGAACGACCTGATCGGCCGCAAGACGGCGCGCGACGGCGGCGCGACGGCACGTCTCGTCGCCGGGCAAATGGACAAGGTGGCGGCGCAACTCGCCTCGCACGCGGATCCATCGCTCGAAGCGATCGGCTTGCGGCTGGCGGCCGCCGTGGCCGCCGTGCACAGCGCGCTCGAATGGATGCTCAAGACGTACGAAGCGAACCCGCGCACGGCGCATGCGGGCTCGGTGCCCTATCTCAAGCTGTGGGGAGTGACGGTCGGGGGCTGGCAGATGGCGCGCGCCGCGAAGGTCGCGGTCGACAGGCTCGAGCGGGGCGACGGCGACGAGGAATTCCTGCGCGCCAAGGTTGCGACCGCGCGCTTCTACGCCGAGTCGCTGCTGCCGCAGGCCGACGCATACGCGCAGTCCGTCGTGAACGGCAGCGCGCCGGCGCTGGTGCTCGCCGCGAACGCGTTCTAGTGGGCCGATCGCGTGTGGTGCGGCTACCGCGTCTGACCGGGCTTCCAGCGCGGGCTGCCGATTTCGGTCACCGTCTTCATTTCCTCGGAAGGCGGCGGCTGCTTCGACGCCGTCCTGCGAACGGGGCGCTTCTGCTTCGCTTCGAGCAGTCTCTCCTTGAGCTCCGCCCGCGCCGCCTGCTCGGTCAACAGCGCGAGAATGTCGGCGGCGGCGTGCCCCGTTGCGAGCGGCACGTGTCTCGACGCGCGCGCGCTCGGTGCCATGCTCTGCTTTCGCCGCTTCATCGGGTGCTCCATCGGTGAGGAATCGCCGAGTGCCACGCTGCGAGAAGCGTTCCAGCCACTTCGGCGAACCGATCTTCGGTCGCGCGCAGCCAACGAAAGGGACCTTCACAACGTAGGCGACAACAACGACCCGAACAACCGGGCGCGCATCGGTGCCCGGCGAGCCGGCATGGTCCCGGCACGGCTCCTCGACCAGACGGACATTGTGCGACGGCATAATCACGCATGGTCGCTCACCTGGTCGACGGTACGTACGAGCTATTCCGGCACTTCTACGGCCTGCGGCGCTTCAACAAGGGACAGGACCGACCGTTCGGTGCCGTGATCGGCGTGCTGCAGACGCTGCTGCAGATGATCGAGCAGGGGGCCACGCACGTTGGCGTCGCGACCGATCACGTCATCGAATCGTTTCGCAACCGGATGTGGGCCGGCTACAAGACAGGCGAGGGCATCGAACCGGCGCTGCTCGCGCAGTTCCATCCATTGGAGGAAGCGCTCGCCGCCATGGGCGTCACGGTGTGGCCGATGACCGAGCTCGAGGCCGACGATGCGCTCGCCTCGGCCGCACGGATCGCCGCGCAAGATCCGCGCGTGGTGAAGATCTGCATCTGGACGCCCGACAAGGATCTCGCGCAATGCGTGCGCGGCGACCGCATTGTCCAAATGGATCGCAGAGGAAGGAAGATCCTCGACGCGGAAGGCGTTCTCGGCAAATTCGGCGTGGAACCCGCCCTGATGCCCGATTTCCTCGCGTTGGTCGGCGATGCGGCCGACGGATACCCGGGCATTCCGGGGATCGGCTCGGTCACCGCGGCAAGACTTCTGAATCGGCACGGCCCGCTCGAGAGCTTTCCGCTGGCGCTCCTGGGAGAGCACCGCGACGACGCGCTGCTGTTCAGGGCACTCGCCACCCTGCGGACCGACGTGCCGCTGTTCCGCGACGTAAACGAACTGCGCTGGCGCGGTCCCACGGGTGCGTTCGCTTCGCTCGCGGAGCGTATGGAAGCCCCCCGTCTGCTCGAGCGGTGCGTGAAAGCGCAGCAGATGGCATCTGGTCGTCCTGGGCGAGCTCGCTCAGGACATCTGGCCTGACGCAGCGGAGGAATGCGGCGTTCATCGAAACCGGGCTCTACCAGCCACGAAAGGCGTACCCGCCTGATCGAGCGCCCTTGGCTCCGGGAAGAGCAGCTGCGCGGCACGAGGCGACACGAACCCGGTCCCAGCTCAGGCAAAAGCAGGGCCCATGCTGAAAACGTATCGTGGTAGCTGTCCCGGCGGAGCCGTGAGGTTCGAGGCCGATCTCGACCTGTCCCAGGGCACATACCGGTGCAACGGCTCCATTTGCAGGAGAACTCGCTTCTGGCCGCCATCGTTCCGAGCGCGCGCGCGATCGTGTCCACGGCGCCCTTGGTCGCCGAACAGACGACCGAGCTGGCGTCGCGTTGGTGCTCGCGACGGAGCTGATGTTGATGCGCTACCGCCATTGGGCCCCAAGTGCTTCAGGGCCTCCTCGATCGTCAGGATCGGGCCGAGCACGTTCGTGTTGAACTCGCGGTGGAGCTCTTCCTCCGTGACTGCCTCGACCGGCTCGAACGCGAATATGCCGGCGTTGTTCACGAGCACATCCGGCGCGCCGAATGCCCGCGTCGTCGCCGCGAAAGGCCGCCGCACGTCGGCCACCTTCGACACGCGCCCCAAACGGCCGACCGGCTGTTGCGCGAGCGGCGCCTTTCGGTTGCCGCGATCGCGGAGCGCATGGGCTACGCGACCGAGGCGTCGTTTCGCCGTGCGTTCAAGCGCGTGCGGGGGTACCGGGCCCGGCAGGATCCGACGCTCGGGGCCGGGCGACGCGTAGGTGGATAATTCACACCCGCCGCAGCCTCGCGGCCAACCGCTCGCGCGGATTCACGCTTTTCCGCGGAAACTGCAAGGGACCTCATGAATGCAGAAGCTCCCGTCCAGCGTCAACTGGAGGCCTACAACGCGCGCGACCTCGAGCGTTTCGTCGTCGAGTACACTGACGACGTTCGCGTCTTTCGTCCGCCGGGCACCGAGCCGGTCCTCTCGGGGAAGGCCGAATTCGCGGCCCATTACGCGGCGAACCGATTCAACCTGCCGAAGCTCCACGCCGACGTCGTCAACCGCATCGTGTCGGGGAACAAGGTCGTCGATCACGAGCGCATCACCGGGGTTCAGGAGCGACCGGTTGAGGCCATCGCGGTCTACGAGGTCGTGGACGAGCGCATACGCACGGTCTGGTTCTTCTACGCCGAATAGAGGCCCGGCCGCCGTGCGCGCTCACAACGCGGGAGATGCTCATGACCACACAGGGATTCGTCGCTTCGCACGCGCGGGACGCCACGTTCGAACGCGGGTTGCGCTCCTACTACGAGTACCGCGACCTCGGCATCAAGGCGGCAACGGGCGGAAGGGTCGACGCGCACCTCATCCGCGCTGCGGCCGGAAGGGAGTTCTCGAGCCAGCCCCACATTCACAGGACCGCGTTCCAGCTCGTGTACGTGCTCAAGGGATGGATCGCGTTCGAGTACGAGGGGCAGGGACGGGTGCGGCTCGAGGCCGGCTCGTGCGTGCACCAGCCGCCTGCGATTCGGCATCGGGAGCTCGGGCACAGCGAGGACATCGAAATGCTGGAGGTCGTGCTGCCCGGCGACTTCGTCACGGAGGAGGTGGCTTCGGTCGATGGGTAGCGCGGTGACGTGGGCATTTCGCCGCGTTTCGCATTTAGCGCCCGCATGAACCACGTCGCTCGCCTGCTCGTATCGCTTTTCGCGGCTTCGCTCTTCCTGTCGGCCGCACGCGCACAATCACTCGACGACGTCCTCGGCATCGTCCCGCCGATCGGGCCGGGAGCTTATCCGGTCGGCTGCAGCAACGTCGAGCAGGATTTCTCCCGCGTCGCCGCGGGGAGCAGCGCGCCGGCCTACTGGGAAGGCCGCGGCGGCGGCGAAGGGTACGTCACCGAGTTGCTCGTCGATCCCGCCCATGCGTTCGTCGCGAACGTGACGCTCCCCGACGACCGCGAGCTCTACGGGGACTTCCACGACCGCTCGCTTGCGAGCGCCAATCTCGTCTGCTACCCGACGTCGGCCGCAAACGGGTATGCCGACTACCCGCTGCCGAACGGCAGGGTCGTGCCGCACATGCAGCGCGGCGGCGAACCGCCGATCTTCGCCAACGATCGCGAGCGCTTTCCGGTGCTGCTGTTCTCGCACGGCTTCGGCGGCAGCCCGATATCGAGCGACTACATCGAGGCGCTGAAGCTCTTCGCGAGCCACGGCTACGTCGTGATCGCCCCGTTTCATGGCGACTCCCGCATTGTGGACGGGCGCATCGATTCGCTCGCTGAGCTGCTGCGGGCGATCCTCGATTTCCCGAATTACACGGCGATGCAGGCGCTCCGCCCGCACGGGTTGCGCGCGGGGCTCGACGCGGTGCTCGCCGATCCCCGCTTCGCGGCGCGCATTGACGCCGGGCGCATCGGCGGCTTCGGCGCCAGCCAGGGCGGCGAGTCGCTGCTGCTGATGCGCGGCGCGCGGCTCACCGTGTCGGCGGGACTGTCGTCGAAGGCGGTCATGAACGATCCGCGGCTCAGGGCCGCCGTCGGCTACGTGCCGTACTTCGGCCAGCCGATCTTTCCGGCTTTCGGCCGTGACCAGCGAGGCCTGCAGGGCGTGGACGTGCCGTATCTGGCGATTTCCGGCAGCGCCGACACGACCGCTCCCGCGGAAGTGACCGCCACCGGCATGGCGCAGCTCGCGGGCGTGCGGCAATTCGTGCTGCTCGAAGGCGTGCGCCACGAGTTCGACGTCGCGTCCTCGGACGACATCTTCACGTGGTCGCTGACGTTCCTCGGCGCGTACGCGCAGGACGATCCGCTCGTTCGCGCCACCAGCGCACGCATGACGCGCGTCGCCGGCGGCGGCGACGACGTGCTGCTCCTCGATCGCGCGGAGCCGTTGCCGCCCGGACCCGGCGAGCAGTGGTCGATCGAGTACTACAACCCGTCGCTCGACCATTACTTCATGACCGCCGATCCGCGGGAAATCGCGATTCTCGACGAGCAGGTGATACCGGGGTGGATGCGCACCGGCTACCCGTTCAAGGTGGATGCGCCCGGGAACGCGGCGGGCATCGCCGCGTGCCGCTTCTTCGGCGTACCGGGCGTCGGCCCGAACACCCATTTCTTCAGCATCCTGGCCAACGAGTGCAACCTGCTGATGAACAATCCGCTGTGGCTGTTCGAAGGATTCGTGTTTCGCGTCGACGCGCCGAACGACCTCGGCGCCTGCCCGGCGAATCGCGTGCCGGTGATCCGGATGTACAACAACGGAAAGGGGGGGCAGACCAATCACCGCTACCTGACGAGCCATAGCGAGATCGGGCAGATGCTGCGCGAAGGCTGGATCGTCGAAGGGCTGGTGTTTTGCTCGCTGCCGTAGCGACTGCCTGCTGCGTGCGGGCGGCAAGAGCCTGCGAAGCAGCAGCGCTCGTTCTTGCCCGCCCCACGTACAAGGTGTCAGGATGCTAGCTCGCGCTCGGCTGGAAACTGTAGTAGTAGGCCGCGTAGTAGAGCGCCATGAACAGCAGCAGCGTCGCGAGGAACGCGCTCGCCTGCAGCGTCGCGTTCGCGAGGCCCCCCCGGCCCGCCTCGAGGCGCTTGCCGACGTCGTTGTGGCTCAGCACCAGGAGCGACAGCACGACGATGATGACCAGGTGGCCGACCGCGTCGATGCGGCCGAACGGCACGATCGCGATCAGGAACAGGAGCAGCAGCCCCAGCGCCGCGAAGCGAGCCGCGAGCTGACCGGTGATGAGCAGGTACGCCGCGCAGAACTCGACGAAGCCGGCCGCGACCATGTAGAGCTCGGGATTGAACCCGAACGCCAATCCCGGATGCTGCCGCATCAGCATGAAGCTCCATTCGGGAAACGCGAACTTCTCGATCGACGCCCATAGCAGCGTCACGCCGGTGCAGACGCGCATGATGTCGTGCGCGAGCGCGCGCTTGCGCTCGCCGTAGGCGGCGTCGAGATACAGATAGCCCGCGACGCCGAGGAAGATCGGGTAGTCCAGCATGTGGAACAGCCCGTACTCGGCGACTCCGAAACCGTACAGGAAGACGATCCCGAATGCCGCGACCGCGGCGGTGCGCGGGATCAGCGCCAGCGCCGCGATCGCGAGCTGCAACCAGCAGACCCATTCGCTGTGTGTACGAAGCTCGGGCGTCAGGATCATCGTCCTGCCGAGGCAGGCGTAGGCGAATACCGCCGCGAAGAACGTGCTGACGCCGACGCGGACGAGCTGCGGAAAGTACGGTGACAGCCGCTCGGTGAGCATGCCGGCGCGCCGCTGCAGGTAGCACTCGCGGCGCGTCAGATAACCGTCGATCAACGCCACCGCGAACATCAACGGCGCGATCGCGAGGCAGAAGCGCACGAAGTAGTAGCTCGACGCGACGCTCAGCACGGGGCGTGGTGGCGACAACAGATTGTAGTCGACAAACCACTTCACGTGAGCCAGTGCGACGGCCGGCAGCAACGCGCTGATCACGACGCATGCGCTTCGCGTCAGGCACTTCCGGCGGGTCCGATAAGCCGTCGACGCTCGCTTCACCCTGTCTCGTTTCCGAGGGACCCGCGCGACCGCTACGTGCATTCCGCTCGCCCAAACGGCGTCGTTGCAGTTCCGCGACGACTGACGTGGACGAGCGATTAATGAATCGGTATCGCGGAAGAGTTGTATATGACATCAAGAACACGAGCGTCAATGTTTTTCGTCCGATCGCGTGTTACGCCGTTGTTTTTGAGCAAATTCAAGTCGTGTCGTGCGCTCGTCGGCCGTGCGCGCCCGTCCTTTCGGCCGCGATGGCATAGCGCTTGCAGTCCGAGAGTGTGCTCATTATTCCAATGGAATACCCATGAAGCGACGATGGCTCTCGATTCTCGCAGGCGCTGCGTTCGCCGCCGTCGCGGGCGCGGACGTGTTCGCCGCGGAAGCCGACGAGCCGCTGCGCCCGCTGCCGCAGGAACTGCACTTCGACGCGCGCAAGGTCGCGTTGGGGCGCCAACTGTTCGTCGACGTGCGCCTCGCGAAGGACGACTCGATCTCATGCGCGTCGTGCCACGACTTCGCTCACGGGGGCGCGGATCCGCGGCCGCGCTCGTTCGGCGTGGGCGGCGCGAAGAGCGGCGCGAACGCGCCGTCCGTGTTCAACAGCGGGCTCAACTTCCGCCAGCTCTGGAACGGCTCGGCGAGGTCGCTCGAGGAGTTCCTGGACAAGCTCATCAAGAACCCGAAGGTCTTCGACTCCAACTGGGACGACGTCGTCGGCAAGCTGCGCCAGGATCAGGCGCTCGTCACCGCCTTTGCCGACATCTATCCGGACGGCGTCACCCGCGCCAGCATCATCGACGCGACCGCGACGTACACGCGCTCGCTGATCACGCCGTCGCGCTTCGACCGCTACCTTCGCGGCGATGCGCAGGCGATCACGGCCGAGGAACAGCAGGGATACGTCAGGTTCAAGAGCTACGGCTGCATCGCGTGTCACCAGGGCATGAACGTGGGCGGCAACATGTTCCAGAAGTTCGGCGTGATGGGCGATTACTTCCGTGACCGCGGAAACGTCGGACCCCCGGACATGGGCCGTTTCGCGGTGACGCAGCGCGAGGGCGACAAGCACGTGTTCAAGGTCCCGAGCCTGCGCAACGTCGAGCTGACGGCGCCGTACTTCCACGACGCCTCTGCGCCTACGCTGGAAGCGGCGGTGGAGGTGATGTTCAAGTATCAGCTCGGACGCACGGCGCCCGTCGAAGACAAGGCGCTCATCGTCAAGTTCCTGAAGACGCTGACGGGCGAGCGTCAGCCGCGGCTTGCGGCCGCCGCATCCGCGCCACGCGACGGCCGAGGTGCTGCGGTTGCGGCGCTGCCGGAACGTGCGAGGCCGCAATGAATGCCGCAGCTCATCCGGCACAGGGCATGCACTCCGTCCCCGCGGGGGCCGGCGCAGTGGCGGATCATTCCAGACTGCGCATGCTCCGCTGGATGCTCGGCGCGCTGGCGGCAACGGCGCTGATCGGCGTGCTCGCGGTGCTCTACGCGAAATCGAGCAAGGTCGACGCCGAGAAGAAGATCCAGGTCGAGGGGTACGTCGAGCAGCTCAAGCAGCTCGACGCCGAATGGAACGTCGACGTGCTGAAGTCGCGCATGGAGCTCAACCGCAACTACGACCCGCTCGTGAGCCCGCTTCCCAGGCTGGTCGAGCTGAGCGAGGAGCTGGGGAGGGAAGCGGCGGCCGTGCGGCAGGCGGACACGCAGCGGGCGATGAGCGAGCTGACCGCCGCCATCGACGAGAAGATCGACCTCGTCGACCAGTTCAAGGCGCAGAACGCCATTCTGAAGAATTCGCTGCGGTACGCGCCGACCGCCGTGGAGGAGCTGCGCGCGCAGATCCGCAGCGCTCAGCGCGCGAGTCCCCGACAGTCGGAAGCGCTGGCGGCTCTCGACGGCCGCGCCAGCCAGGCGCTGAACGACCTCTTCAAGTACAACCTGTTCCCCGATGCGGGGACGGCGCGCGCCATCGAGAAGACGCTGGTCGAGCTGGAATTCGCGGACGACGCCTATCCGGCGGCGATCGAGGGCTCCGTTCACAACTTCGCCAACCACGCGCGCATCGTCCTCGCGCAAAGGTCGGTCGAGAACAACGTCCTCGCCCACATCCTGCTGATGCCGATGGCGCAGACGATCGATCGCGTCGGGGCGGTGTTCGAACGCGACTTCGAGGCCGCCATCGACGAGACGAACCGGTACCGCAACTACCTGCTGGCGTACTCGAGCCTGCTGCTGGCCCTGCTCGGCTATATCGGCAGTCGCCTGTTCCGAAGCTACCGGATCATCGCGAACGTCAACAAGGAGCTCACGCACGCGAACGAGACGCTCGAGCAGCGCGTGCAGGACCGCACCGAGGAGCTGTCGAAGGCGCTCGACCACCTGAAGGAATCGGAGACGCAGCTCGTCCACTCCGAGAAGATGGCCTCGCTCGGCCAGATGGTTGCCGGGGTGGCGCACGAGATCAACACGCCCCTCGCCTACGTCCGGAGCAGCCTCGAGACGGTGGAGGCGCATTTCAGCGGATTCCTGCGGGAATTCATCGGCGAGATGGTCAAGCTCGTGACGCTGATGCGCGCCGCCGATGCGACCGAGGCCGAGGTCGCCGAGCAGTTCGAGGCCGCGGTCCGCCTGACCGAGACCTACAACGAATACGCGATCGTCGACGAGATCCAGGGATTGCTCAAGGACGGCGTCTACGGCGTGGACCAGATCGGTGGCATCGTCGTCAACCTGAAGAATTTCAGCCGCCTCGACCGCAGCCACATGGCGCGATGCACGGTCGAGGAATGCATCGACAACACGCTGCTCCTCGCGAAGAGCGTCGTGGCCGGCAAGCGCGTGCGCAAGATCTACGGCAGCACGGAGGCCATTCGTTGCGCGCCGTCGCAGATCAACCAGGTTCTCCTCAACCTGATCACGAACGCCGCCCAGGCAACGAGCGACGACAGGGGGATCATCACCGTCGTCAGCCGGATGCAGGACGCCGGGCACGTCGCCGTGGATGTCACCGACAACGGCGTGGGCATCGCGGCGGATGTGCTGCCGAAGATCTTCGATCCGTTCTTCACGACGAAGCAGGTCGGTCAGGGCACCGGGCTCGGGCTTTCCATCGCCTACAAGATCGTCGAGCAGCACGGCGGATGCATCAAGGTCCACTCGAAGGCAGGCGTGGGAACGAAGTTCACCGTCGTGTTCCCGATCGAAGGCGCGGCGAACGCGACCTCGATCGACCCGCGAGCCGCAGCGCCGGACTCGATCGCAGCATGAGGAACGGGCCGCGGACCGCATCACCCAGCACCGTGGTGGCCGCCATGAAAAAGTTCGACCTGTCCCTGCCGCGCGCGCCTGGCGCCGGCGCGAACGCCCCCGAAAGCGCGCCTTTCGGCAGGCCGGCGGGCACGCTCGCGCGCCGGCCGGCGAATGCGGCGGATGCGACACCGCGGACCTCGACGGAGCGTCCGAGAATCCTCTTTCTCGACGACGAGGATCGCATCCTGAACGCGCTCGCGGCGCTGTTCCGCTACAAGTACCAGGTCTTCACCGCGACGAGCGGCGACAAGGCGCTCGCGATCCTCGGGCAATGCCACGTCCACGTCGTCGTCAGCGATCAGCGCATGCCGGGAATGACCGGCGTCGAGTTCCTGCGGCAGGTCAAGGCGGTGTCGCCGAACACGGTGCGCATCCTGCTGACCGGATTTTCCGACCTGTCCGCGATCATCGGATCGGTGAACGACGGCGAGGTGTACCGCTTTCTGAACAAGCCCTGGGGAAACCAGGAGATCCAGGCGGTGATCGCCGATGCGCTGTCGATCGGGCTCGCGCTGGAAGCCGATGTCGTCGAGGCGCCGCCCGCCGAGGTGCCCGCGCGCACCGCAGCGACCGAGCCGTGCCCGGACCGTCCGGCGGTGCTCATGCTGCACGACAGGCGCGAGACGTTCGAAAAGGTGCGTCCGCTGCTGAACGAATCGCATCCGTTCGTCTACGCGGGCAGCATGGAGGAGTGCCTGCGCGCGCTGCAGACGCGAAGCGTCGGCGTCATCGTTTCGGATCTCCAGGTGGGCCGGCGCGACACGTCGGAGCTGCTGAAGGTGCTGAAGCAGGAGCATCCGCAGATCCTGACCATCGTGGTGGCCGAGAGCGCCGATGCCGATCACGTGATCGAGCTCATCAACCAGGCAAAGATATTCCGTTACGTCCTCGCGCCGTACAAGCCCCAGAAGCTCAAGTTCTTCATCGACTCGGCCCTGGCACAGTTCCAGCGCTACCGGAACAGGCCCGCGCTGCTCCAGGAGCAGAAGAGCGGGATCGAGCGTGACCGGACACCCTCGCGGACGGGGTCGCTGATCCGCGAACGCCTGCGCGCGCTGCGCGAGCTGTTCGTCCCGCGCGGGCGAACCGCCGAGCGTCCCTAGACGGCCGTCGCATGGCGCGCCTGCCGGCGATCTCGGCGCACCCCCACGGTCGCGGCACGATCCGGCAGCGGTCATGGCGTCCGCTCGCGGGCGCGCTCGTGGGTGCTGCGATCAGCGTCGCGGGGGCGCTGGGCGTCGTCGCCGCGGAGCGCTCCTGGCATGAACGTGCCGTGCCCGCAGCGTCTGCGGCGCCACGCGGGGATTGGCCGTTCGCCGGCTCCGGTTTGGCGGCAAACGAGGCGGGGGCGCCGCCGCAACGCGCGGACTCGGGTGCGGAAATCGCCGCCGTGGCCGCGCGTCTGCGCGAGCTCGGCTTGCGCAGGATCGTCGTGTGCCGTCTTGGCGAGGGCGCAGGCGTGCGGAGCCTCGGTGCCGAGGCATCGCCGGCCGCCTGGAGCGCGTGCGATGCCGGCCCCTCGCGGATCGTCGCGGCCGCGCGCGAGGTTGCAGCCGCCGATCCGCAGGCGGTGATCGTCGACGGAGCGATTGCGGATGCCGTGGTCTTCATCCGGGCGCTGCGCGCGAGCGGCAGCTTCGCAATGGTCGTCGCGGCATCGTCGGTCGATCCCGCCGATCTCGCGCGCGCGCTGCCACCCGCGGCAACCATGTGGCTGGCGGTCGCGCAAACCGTGCGGGAGTCGCACGCCGGGGCGGACCGCGCGAGCCGTGTGAGGCTTGCCCTCGTTGCCGGCGGGGAGCGATAGCGGATTGGCTGTCACCCGTCGATGCAGGCTCGACGAGGCATCGTGCGGGTGCGGCGCAGATCGACAGCGATGACACCGAGCGACGAAGGGCACACGGGATCCGCGCAAGCGTTCGACGCGCTCGCAAGCGACATCGCGGCCGGGCGGATGCGGCTCGCCCATGCGTTCCTCCCGGGCGGAATCGCAGGCTCCTTCGCCGGTGCGGCAACGGTCGTGTGGCTCCTTTCGAGCGTTCGCGCGACGCCGCTGCTCGTCGCGTGGCAGGCGACGATCGTCCTGTGCATCGCGTTGCTGGTGGGGCTGCTCGTCGCCTTCCGGCGGGCGAAGGACGCGCCGCGGAAGCTGCGTGCATGGGGGATCTGGTACCAGGGCGTCGTGGTGCTGAACGGCGCGGTCTGGGGACTTCTCGGGCCGACGCTGCTGCGCGAGCCGCAATCGCTCGGCAGCGCGCTGTTCCCGGTTCTCGCGGGCGCGATGTGCGCCGGCGGCGCGTGCGCGCTGGCATGGTCGCTGCCGCTGTTCATGGCGTATACGCTGCCGCTGATCGTCGGCTCCATGCTGACGCTCGCGCTCGATCCGGCGCAGGGTCCGGGCGTGATGGTCCTCGTGGCCGTCGTGTATGCGCTGAGCGTCCTTGCCGCGTGGCGAACGTCTCGCGCGATCAGCGACAGCTCCCGTCTCGCGATCGAGAAGGTGCGCGAAGCCGCCGACGTCGCGCAGATGCGGGCGGCCCTCGAGCGTTCGCGTGCCCGATTGATCGAGGAGCTCGCCTCCAGCAAGCGCATCCAGGCCGAGCTGCACGCGAACGAGCTGCATTTCCGCGCGCTGGTCGAAACCTCCGGCGACATCGTGTGGGCGGTCGACGCTGCGGGCTTCTTCACCTACGTCAACGGTTCGGCCCTCGAGGCCATACTCGGATACAGGGCCGAAGAGGTGATCGGCTTCCCGTTCACGCAATTCGCGGACCGCGCGACGGCCCAGGCATTCGACGACGAGTTCTTCAACCTGACCGAGGGCGGCGGTCAACTCGACATCAAGGGGGTCTTCGTGCATCGCTCCGGTCATGCGCGCCATCTCGCCATCGGCGCCATCGCCATGCGTGACGCCGACGGGCGGTTCATCGGAGCGAGCGGCACCGCGGTCGACGTGAGCGAGATCAAGGCCGTGGAGACGCTGCTGCGCCAGGCGCTCGCCGAGCAGAACGCGATCCTCAATTCGGCCACCGTCGGCATCGCGATCGTCGCGCACGGCCAGATCACGCGGGCCAACAGCGCGTGGGAGGCGTTGTTCGGGTACCCGTTCGAAGGCATCGAGGGACTGCCGATCGAGGACCTCTATGCGGGCGAGGATCGCGAGGCGTGGCTTGCCACCGTGGAGAGCGCCGTGACCGGGCGCGGCGTCTACGACACCGACGTCGTGTGCCTGCGCCGCGACGGCAGCGAGCTCTGGTGCCGCCTCGCGGTGCGCTCGTTCGATCAGGAAGGCGCGAAGGGCGCGACGATCTGGGTGGTCCAGGACATCTCCGACCGCAAGCAGAAGGAGCAGACGATCGAGCACGCGGCGCTGCACGATGCGCTGACGGGGCTGCCGAACCGGGCGCTCCTGAGCGACCGCCTCGAGCAGGCGATCCGGCACTCGTCGCGCGTCGGCACGAAGTTCGGCGTTCTCTTTCTCGACCTGGATCGCTTCAAGACGGTGAACGACACCGTCGGCCATGACGGCGGAGACGAGCTGCTGCGCACGGTCGCCGAGCGGCTGCGCGGCCTGGTGCGGTCGACCGACACGGTGGCGCGGCAGGGGGGCGATGAATTCATCATCATGCTGCCGGAGGTCCGATCCGTTGCGGACGTCCAATGCATCGCGGAGGGCGTGCTCGCCGAGATCGCGAGGCCGATCACGATCTCGGGCGACGACTACGTCGTGACCGGGAGCATCGGCATCAGCATCTACCCCGATCACGGGAGCGACCCGCAATCGCTGCTGCGCAACGCCGACGCCGCGATGTATCGGTCCAAGGAGCACGGCAAGAACACCTGCCGCGTCTTCAGCGAAGAGCTGCATGCGCAGGCGACCGAGGACGTCCGGCTCGAGAACATGCTGCGGGCCGCGATCGATCTGCAGCAGCTCGCCGTCCACTACCAGCCGCGGGTCGATCTCGCCACCGGCCGCGTGTCCAGCCTGGAGGCGTTGTGCCGGTGGAATCACGCGACGCTCGGATGGATCGAGCCCGCCAAGTTCATCGCGATCGCCGAGAGGGCGGGTCTGATCGGCCGCCTCGGCGACTGGGTCCTCGGCAGGGCGTGCCGCGACCTCGCGCAATTGTCCGCGCTGGGATTCAACGATCTCGGCTTGTCCGTCAACGTCTCGCATTCGCAGTTGTCGGATCCGGAGCTCGCCGCGAACGTCCGCAGGACCTTGCGGGAGTTCGGGCTCGATCCGAATCGGCTCGAGCTGGAGCTGACCGAAACGGCCATCGCCCGCAACGTCGACCAGGCGGTGACGAGCATGGAGAGCCTCGAAGCCACGGGCATCGGCGTCGCGATCGACGATTTCGGCACCGGATATTCGTCGCTGTCCCAGCTGAAGCGATTTCCGATCCGCACGCTCAAGATCGACCGTTCGTTCGTCGCCCACCTGCCGCAGGAGGCCGATGACGTGGCCATCGCGCTCGCCATCATCGCGATGGCGAAGCGGCTCAAGATGCGCGTGGTGGCCGAAGGCGTGGAAACGCCCGAGCAGCGGGATTTCCTGCTTCGCCACGAGTGCGACCAGGCGCAGGGATTCCTGTTCAGCCCGGCCGTTCCGCTGGTCCGGATCGTCGACGTCCTGCGGGCGGCGGCGGCGGGAGCACCCGGCGCGATCCAACTGCCCTCGAGGCGTGTCGCGTAGGCCGTTCGGCATGGGATCCCGGCCGAAAGGTGCTTCCGGAATGCGGGCCCCCCGGTGTATGCTCGTCCGATAGCCACTCGCAATACGGAGAGTGATCGTGTCTTCGATCTATGGCGGTAGCAGGGGCGGCTGGCGCGACATGAACGATGTCGTGCAGCCGGCAACGCATTTGCGCGCCAAGGACGCAGCCCAGGCGCAGGAGCAACAGGACTCGACCGACTGGTCGCACGTGCGCAAGGCGAAGCCCGCCGATTACCTGCTGCCGCAGAGCGAGAAGTGGTTCGATTTGCTGCCGCCCGAAGTCCAGCCCTGCGCGCTGGTGAGCCAGTATCCGCGGATCGTCAACCTGATCGTCGCGCAGTGGAACGACCTTCGCGGCGCTCCGGAGTTGTTCGAGGAGCTTCTCGGCGACCGCCGCGGCGGTCGCGCGGGGTTCCCTCCCGTGGTGCGGCGCGACCTGGTCAAGGTGCAGGAATACTGGTACAGCGGCGCGCTGAAGCTCTGAGCTCCGACCCGGCGTCCGTTCACCACCCCGTCGCTTCGCGCAGTCGCTCGTACAGGGCCGGCGTGCTCGCGAGCACCGCGCCACCCGCTTCCAAGCCGCGGCCGCCGGGATAGGGCAGGGTCCGCCCGCCCGCCTCCTCGACGAGCAGCAGTCCCGCGCTCGCGTCCCACGGATTCATGTGGGGCTCGAGATACGCGTCGAAGCGTCCCGCGGCAACGTGGGCGAGCATCAGCGCGCCCGCGCCGCTGTCCTTGACCTCGGCACCGCTTCGCACGAGTTCGCGGCGCAGCCGCAGGTGCGCTTCGAGGTCGTGCCGGTTCACGTACCCCTGCATGACCAGCGCGCGCGCGAGCGACGCGCAGTTGGAAACCCGGATCGGCCTTCCGTTGAGCGTCGCCCCGCCGCCGGCCGTGGCGAAGAACAGCTCGTCGTGCGGCGGATCGTAGACCGCCGCGATCTCCCGCACGCCGTCGCGCACGAACGCGATCGACACGCACCAGTAGCGCACGCCGTGGACGAAATTGAGCGTGCCGTCGATCGGATCGGTCAGCCACGTGCGCTCGCCGATCGCGCCGCCGGTCTCCTCGCCGAACATCGAGTCGTCCGGAAACGCCGTTGCAAGTCGTGCACGACAATGCGCCTCGACCGAGCGGTCGGCGATGCTCACCCAGTCCTGCTGATCGGCCTTCGATTCGGCCGCGTACTCGAGCTCGCGGTGGAAGTAGCGGAGCGCGAGCGCGCCCGCTTCGCGAGCGAGCCGCGCGGCGAACTGCGCACGGGTGCCGGGATCAGTGCCCATTGCCGGGCGCTGCGGGCGGGACCAGCACGACGCCATGCTGTGCGAGCTCGACGGCGACGCCGTCGCCGACCGCATAGGGATGCTCGACCGCCATCGACACGGCGAAGAGCTCGCCGATGCCGGTGTCGAGCGTGTATTCGATCGACCCGCCGAGGTAGGCGGCCTTGCGGATCGTGCCGGAAAGCGGCGTCGCCCCGGGCGGGCGCAGCGTGATCGCTTCCGGGCGGATCGAAAGCTCCACGTCGCCGTCGGCGAGCCCCCGGTGCGGCAGCGACAGCGTCAGCGCCCCGAGCGTCACGTCGCCGCGCGTTCCGTTGCGATGCGACAGCACGCCGCGCACGCGGTTCGCATCGCCCATGAAGCCCGCGACGAACGAATCGTGCGGCTGCTCATAGAGCTCGCGCGGCGCGCCTTCCTGGGCGATGGTGGCGCGGTTCATGACGATGATGCGGTCGGACACGGCCATCGCCTCCGCCTGGTCGTGCGTGACGTAGACGACCGTCAGCGACAGGCGCTGCTGCAGCTCGCGGATCTCCTCGCGCATCTGCCGCCGCAGGCGCGCGTCGAGATTCGACAGCGGCTCGTCGAACAGGAGCACCGACGGCTCGAGCACCAGCGCGCGCGCGAGCGCCACGCGCTGCTGCTGTCCGCCGGAGAGCTCCGACGGAAGCCGCTCGTCGTAGCCGGAGAGCCCGACGCCGGCGAGCGCCGCCCGCGCCCGCTCGTCGGCGCGGGCGCGCTGGATTCTCGACACGACGAGGCCGTAGCGGACGTTCTCGAGCACGCTCATGTGCGGGAACAGCGCATAGCTCTGGAACACCATCGTGACGTCCCGCTCCGCGGCGGGAGCCTGCGTGACGTCGCGCCCGCCGATCAGGATCGCTCCGGCGCTCGGCAGCTCGAGCCCGGCGATCAGGCGCAGCGTCGTCGTCTTGCCGCAACCCGAAGGACCGAGGAGCGTGACGAGTCTTCCCGCCGCAATCGCGAAGGAAATCCGGTCGACCGCGCGCACGTCGCCGTAGGACTTGGTGACGGCGCGCAATTCGATCGAGGCGGCGCGCATCCGGGGGCGAGGATCGAGGATCGAGGGGCGAGAGCGGGAATGCGACGCGGAGGGCAGGGGGCACCGCGCTAAGCGGTCGTGGCGCCGACCTGCACCGCGCCCGGAAGCGGCTGCGTGCCGGCCGCGACGGCGCGCCGTCCGAGCCGCCGCTCGCCCACCAGCATCCGGATCAGCCCGATCGCGGCCAGCATCAGCACGATCAGCACGGAGCTGTAAGCGATCGCCACGCCGTAGTCGCCGTTGATCACGCGATTGACGATGTAGGTCGTCGCCCATTCGTATTGCGCCGACACGAGGAAGATGACGGCGGACAGCGCCGTCATCGCGCGCACGAAGCTGTAGACCAGCGCGGCGACGACGGCCGGCTTCAGCAGCGGCAGCAGGATCGTGCGCAGGACGGCGAAGGGGCGCGCGCCGAGCGTCGCCGACGCCTCGTCGAGGCAGCGGTCGATCTGGGACATCGCGGCCATGCCGGCGCGCACGCCGACGGGCATGTTGCGGAAGACGTTGCAGGCGACGAGGATCAGCGCGGTGCCCGTGATTTCGATCGGCGGTACGTTGAACGCAAGGATATACGAGACGCCGATCACCGTGCCCGGAATCGCGAACGACAGCATCGTGGCGAACTCGAACAGCGCCTGGCCGACGAACCGCTGGCGCGCGAGCAGCCACGCCGCGACGAGGCCGAGCCCGGCGGTGAGCGGTGCGGCGAGCGCCGCGAGCTCGAGGGTCGTCCAGAACGAGCTCCACGCCGCGCCCGCCCAGACGAGCCCGCGCGGTCCCCATTCGACGGCGAAGGCCCGGGCGTAGTGCCGCAGCGTCGGCGTGTAGTCGCGCCCCCAGTTCTCGACGAAGCCGCCGGCGAGGGCCATCGCGTAGATCACGATCGTCAGCAGCACCCACGGCAGAGCGAGCGCATGGCAGGCGCGCCGCACGCTCGCGGGCAGCGGTGTGGGCAGACCGCCATCGCCCCTGCCGGTGAAGCCCGTGTAGGCCCTGCGGCCGAGAGCGCGCCGTTGCAGGAAGAACGCGGCGAGCGCGAAGAGCAGGAGCAGGATGCCGAGCGTCGCCGCACGACCCTGGTCGAGTTGGGCGCCGACGACCGAGAAGAATATTTCCGTCGACAGCACGCCGAAGTTGCCGCCGAGCACGATCGGGTTGCCGAAGTCGGCGATCGATTCGATGAACGCGATCAGGAACGCGTTCGCAAGGCCGGGCCGCATCAGCGGCAGCGACACGTCGACGAAGGTGCGCCAGCGGTCGGCGCGCAGCGTCTGCGCCGCCTCCTCCAGCGACGGCGACACCCCTTCGACGACGCCGATCAGCACCAGGAACGCGATCGGCGTGAACGCGAGCACCTGGGCGAGCAGCACGCCCGGCAGGCCGTAGATCCAGCGCGTCGGCTCGATGCCGAGCGCCCACACGAGGAGATCGTTGACGAGCCCCGAGCGGCCGAAGAGCAGGATCAGGCCGAGGCTGATGACGAAGGGCGGCGTGATCACGGGCAGCACCGAGAGCGCGCGCAACGCCTTGCGCCAGCGCAGGCCGGTGCGCGCGACGAGCAATGCGAACGCGAGCCCCAGTCCGGTCGAGATCGTCGCGCAGAGCAGCGCGAGGACGAGCGTGTTCCAGGCGACGCCGCACTGCGTGCGACCGGCGATGCAGCCGAGCCCCCAGATCTTGGCGGTGAAGAGACGGCCGGCGAAGGCCGCGAGCGACCATCCGCCCGTGTTGTTCTCGATCGCCTGGGCGAGGACCGTGAGCACCGGGAAGATCGTGAACGTCGCGACGAGCGCCGCGACGGCGACGGCGCTGCCGGCGACGAACGCATCGCCGTTGAACGCGCCCCGCTCGGCGAGCCCGATCGCGAAGACCATCGCGAAGGCGCTTGCGGTGAGCGCCGCGCCGAGGCCCATGCCGCCCTGACGGCCCGCCAGCGGTCCGAGCCAGGCGGCGACGGCGGCGCTGGAAAGGCCGCGCGGCCCGATCGCGAAGCCCTGCGTCGCGATGTAGAGGAAGCCGAGCGCGCCGAGCAGCATCGCCGCGTCGGCGTGCGCTCGCCGCGGCCAGCGCGGCACGAGCAATGCGACGGCAAGGAGGAGCAGCAGCCCGATCGGCCAGAGCCACCCGCGGCCGAAACGCAACGCCTGGACGAGCGCGGGCGCGCCGTCGCTGCCGAGGTAGTCGGCGAGCCAGGCGACGCCCAGGATCGTATCCGGCAGGGCGTACCACGGGGCGAGCAGGAAACCGCCCGCGCCGAGCGCGAGCCACCCGAGGAGCATCCGCTGCGAGCGGCTCATCGCGGCGCCGAGTTGATCTCCTTCTCCCAGCGCTCGAGCAGGCGCTTGCGCTCGGCGGACGAGCCGTATTTCGCGAAGTCGTAGTCGATCACCTTGATCGCGGCGAGCGGCGGCACCTGCGGCGGCAGCTTGACGCCGCGGTTCGTCGGAATCGCGAACTCCTTGACGTCGAGCCCGACCTGCTGGCCCCGCGACGACAGCGCCCAGTCGACGAACCTGCGCGCCGCGTCGCCATTGCGCGTCCCCTGAATGATCGCGATCGATCCGACTTCGTACCCCACGCCCTCGCAGGGGAGGATCGGCTCGACCGGGAAGCCGCGCATGATCTCGTTGATGACGCCGTGCAGCACCGTGCTGCCGATCGCCGTTTCGCCGCGCGTGACCGCGGTCATCGGGCCGATGCCCGAGCGCGCGTACTGGTTGACGTTCGGATGCACGGCGCGCAGATAGCGGAAGGCCTCGTCCTCGCCGAACACCTGCACCAGCGTCGCCAGCATCAGGTAGGCGGTGCCGGACGAGTTCGGGTTGCCGAGCATCACTTCACCCCTGTAGACCGGGTTGGCGAGCTCCTTCCAGCACCTGGGGATCGGCAGCTTCCGGCGCGCCATCACCTCGGTGTTGTAACCGAGCGCGATGATGCCGCCGTAGACGCCCGACACGCGCCCGTTCGACAGCTCGGTGATGCGCGCCGCCCAATCGTAGAGCTCGCCGACGTTGGGCGAGCGGTATTCCTCGAGCAGGCCTTCCTCCGCGGCCTGCAGGTACGCGTCGGCCGGCCCCGCCCACCACACGTCGCCCTTCGGATTGGCCGCCTCCGCGCGGATCTGCGCGAACATTTCCCCGGTCGCCTTCTGGACGACCGCCACGCGCGTGCCGGTCGCCTTCTCGAAGCCGACTGCCATCCCCTGGCACCAGGCGGTGTTCGGCGAGCTGCAGTAGAGATTGAGGTGACCTTGCGCGCCGGCGGCGAGCGGCGCGAGCAGCAGCAACGCCGGAGCGAGGCACGCCAGCTTGCGTGCGAGCCGACTGCGCGATCCCATACATGCCTCCCCGAGCATGGGCGTACGATGATACGGGCGCTGCTCCGGTAATATTCCGCATGGCGCCGGCAACGTCAACCCGAGGCGCACCGGATCGCAATCGATGGCTCACGATACGCCTGCACACGCGTCACGCTTCGAAACGCTGGTCGATGCCATTCGCGGCTATCTCGCAACGCATCCGGCGGCCTCGGATACGGTGGAGGGGATCGCCGGGTGGGCGGTAGGGGCCGTCGCGTCCGCGACCCGCGACGAAGTCCGCAGCGCGCTCACGCACCTGGAGGCGCGGGGCGAGGTGGCGCGAAGCCACGCGGCGGGCGGCACCGAGATCTATGCGCGAACGGCCGCGGCGGACGGCCGCGGCGATGGCCTGCGGCTGGGCATCGATCTCGGCGGAACGAAGACCGAGGTCATCGCGCTCGATCGCGACGGCAACGAGTGCTTGCGGCGCCGCGAGCAGACGCCGCGCGAGGATTACGACGCGATCCTCGAACTGATCGCGCGGCTCGTGCGCGACGCCGAGCACGCGTGCGGTGCGCGGCCCGGAAGCGCGCGTGTCGGCATCGGCACGCCCGGGTCGCTGTCGCGCGCGACCGGCCTGCTGCGCGGCTCGAACTCCATCTGCCTGAACGGCATGCCGGTGCAGCGCGATCTGGAAGCGCGCCTCGGTCGCCCGATCGCGCTCACGAACGACGCGAACTGCTTCGCGTTCTCCGAGGCGACCGACGGGGCGGGCCGCGGCGCCACGGTCGTATTCGGCGTGATCCTGGGCACCGGGGTCGGCGGCGGCCTCGTGATCGACGGGCGCCCGCTGCAGGGACGCAATTGGATCGCCGGCGAATGGGGTCACAATCCGCTCCCGTGGCCGCGCGACGACGAGCGCCCGGGCCCGCCCTGCTTCTGCGGCCAGTCGGGCTGTATCGAAACCTGGCTCTCCGGTCCCGGCCTGCTGCGCGACTACCGCGACCGCACGGGGGGTACGCTGACGTCCCCGCACGACATCGTGGCGGCCGCCGCGCAGCACGACACCGCTTGCGAAGAGGCGCTCGCGCGCTACGAAGGGAGGCTCGCACGCGCTCTTGCGCACGTCATCAACCTCGTCGACCCCGACGTGATCGTCCTGGGCGGCGGGCTCTCGAACGTCGATCGCTGGTACAAGTCGGTGCCGCGGCTATGGACGCCGTGGGTGTTCAGCGACCGCGTCGACACCGCGCTCGTGCGCCACGCGCACGGCGATTCGAGCGGCGTGCGCGGCGCCGCATGGCTCGCGCCCTGATCCGCGCTTCCGGGCGATTTCGGGGTCTGTCCGACACGACCTCCCTGATATCGCCGACAGCCCGTCGCTCCTCCGCCCGGTAACTTGGCATCGTGGCATCAGACGATGCGCCACAGCGGAGGCATTGCATGAGCATGACGTTGAAGACAGCGATGGGTATCGCCGGGCTCGCGCTCGCCACGCAGGCCGCGGCGCAGGTGACGCTCTTTTCGCGGGACGACTTCCGTGGGCGTCAGTTCACGACCGATGGCGTCGAGCGGAACCTGGCATGGGCCGGGTTCAACGACCGGGCGGAATCGGTGATCGTCGCCGGCGGAAGCTGGCAGGTGTGCGAGGACGCCGAGTTCAGCGGGCGCTGCGCGATCCTGCGACCGGGCGAATACCGTTCGCTCGCCGACCTGGGACTCGACGGCGAGGTCTCGTCGGTGCGGCCGGTCGGCGAGCGCTACGGTTATTACGATCGCGGCGGCTACTACGACCGCAGTGGCTACTCGGATCGGCGCGCGGGCGAGCGGTTGTTCGAAGCTCCCGTGACCTCGGTGCACGCCGTGGTCGGCCCACCGGAGCGGCGCTGCTGGATCGAGCGGCGCGATTACGTCGGCAATGCGAACGTGCCGGGGGCGATCGCGGGTGCCGTCATCGGCGGCATCCTCGGCCATCAGATCGGCAGCGGGCACGGTCGTGACGCGGCGACTGCCGGCGGTGCCGTCGCCGGCGCGGCGATCGGCGCGAACGTCGGCGGCCGCGATGATTACAGCCGCGACGTGCAGCGCTGCACCGACGTCACGCGCTACGACCATCCCGAGTACTGGGACGTGACGTACGCGTTCCGCGGCCGGGAGCACCACGTCGCGATGACCTCGCCGCCGGGTGCGACGATCACGGTCAACCGCGATGGCGAGCCGCTGGCATAAGCGGTCCGGCGCAACCTAAGCGGTCCGGCGCAACGTAACGCGCGAGCGGCCCGTCGCGGCCGCTCGCTGTTCCCGCTTACATCCCGCGGTAGTTCGGCCCGCCGCCGCCTTCGGGCGTGACCCAGTGGATGTTCTGCCGCGGGTCCTTGATGTCGCAGGTCTTGCAGTGCACGCAGTTCTGGGCGTTGATCTGCAGGCGCTTCGCGCCCTGCGGCGCGCCCGGGGCTGCCGCAGCGTCGACGTCGACGAATTCGTAGACGCCGGCCGGGCAATAGCGCGCCTCGGGGCCGTCGTAGACGCGCAGATTCACGTCGACCGGAATCGCCGCGTCGCGCAACTGCAGGTGCACCGGCTGGTCTTCCTCGTGGTTCGTGTTCGACAGATATACCGACGACATCCTGTCGAAGGTGACGATGCCGTCGTGCTTCGGGTAGGCGATGCGCGGCATCTCGGCGGCCGGGCGCAGCGACTCGTGATCGGCATGCCGGTGCCGCATCGTCCACGGCAGCAGCGCGCCGAGGCCGAGATCGTTGAGCCACATGTGGATGCCGCCGTGCAGCGTGCCCGCCCACATCCCCCAGCGCAGGCCCGGCTTCACGTTGCGCACCTTGTACAGGTCCTCGTACACCCACGACGTGCGCCACGATGCGTCGTAGCCGCGCAGCTCGTCGCGGGAGCGCTGCTCGCCGAGCGCCGCGAACGCCGCCTCGGCCGCGAGCATCGCCGTCTTCATCGCGTTGTGCGTGCCCTTGATCCGCGGCACGTTGAGAAAGCCCGCGGCGCAGCCGACCAGCGCACCGCCGGGAAACGCAAGTCGTGGCACCGACTGCAGGCCGCCTTCGCTGATCGCGCGCGCGCCGTACATGATGCGCTTGCCGCCGTCGAACGTCGGCCTGACCGCCGGGTGCAGCTTGAAGCGCTGGAACTCGTCGTACGGCGAGAGGTGCGGATTCGCGTAGTTGAGATGCACGACGAACCCGACCGCGGCGAGGTTCTCGCCGAAGTGGTAGATGAACGACCCGCCGCCGGTCGCGTTGTCGAGCGGCCAGCCTTGGCTGTGGAGGACCAGCCCCGGCCGATGCCGGTCGGGCGCGAGCTGCCACAGCTCCTTGATGCCGATGCCGTACTTCTGCGGATCCACACCGTCGCGCAGCGCGAAGCGCTTCATCAGCTCCTGCGACAGCGAGCCGCGGCAGCCCTCGGCAAACAGCGTGTAGCGCGCCCGCAGCTCCATTCCCGGCTGATACTCGGGCCTGTGCGACCCGTCGCGCGCGATACCCATGTCGCCCGTCGCCACGCCGCGCACGGCGCCGTTCTCGTCGTACAGCACCTCGGCGGCGGGGAATCCCGGGTAGATCTCGACGCCGAGCGCTTCCGCCTGCGTGGCGAGCCACCGGCACACGTCGCCGAGGCTCGCGATGTAGCAGCCGTGATTGCTCATCAGCGGCGGCAGCAGCCACGCGGGAATGCGAAAGGCGCTGCGCTCGGTGAGGATCAGGAAGCGGTCCTCGGCGACGGCCGTCGCGAGGGGTGCGCCTTGCGCCTTCCAGTCGGGGATCAGCTCGTTCAGCGCGCGCGGGTCGATCACGGCGCCCGACAGGATGTGCGCGCCGATCTCCGCGCCCTTTTCGAGGATGCAGACCGATACGTCGCGCGACGCCGACGCGGCGAGCTGCTTGAGCCGGATCGCCGCGCTCAGCCCGGCGGGCCCGCCGCCGACGATCACCACGTCGTATTCCATCGTTTCGCGTGTCATTGCGACGTCCGGGCGGGGCGCGCGCGAAGCGCGCAACGGGCGTCAATTATAATGGCGTGCACCATGCCAGAGCGAGCACAGTTGCCGGAGCGTCGCGTCCTCGTCCGCAGGTCGCTGCAGTCGATTCGCTGGGGCGACATCGACATGCTCGGCCAGGTGAGCAATACCGTGTACTTCCGCTGCATGGCGAGCATCGGCAGCTTCTGCGAGCTTCGTGTCGCGCGAACGCAGTATGCGGACGGTGCCGCGCGCATGCCGTGGATCGATCATGCCAGCGGCCGCCCGGTGCCGCTGCCCGATTGCGTCGTCGCGCCGCTGCGCGCACGCGGCGCCTGATCCGCGACGCATGCTCGTCAGCGCCGACCGCTCGATGCTGCTCGTCGTCGACGTGCAGGCGAAGCTCGTACCCGTCATCGCCGAGGCGCAGCCGCTGGTCGCCGGCATCGTCTGGCTGATGCGGGCGGCGCAGCGCATCGGCGTTCCGGTGGCGGCGATCGAGCAGAATCCGAAGGGTCTCGGCGCGCTGGTTCCGCAGGTGCGCGAGCTCCTGCCGGAGGCGGCGATCGCGTCGAAGATGCATTTTTCCGCGGTCGCGGCGGCGTGCCTCGCGCGTCTGCCGGGCGCGGACCGGTCGCAGGTCGTCGTGGCGGGCATCGAAGCGCACGTCTGCCTGATGCAGACGGCCCTCGACCTGCTGGAAGAAGGCAGGGAGGTGTTCGTCGTCGCCGATTGCGTCGGCTCGCGTCGCCCGCAGGATCGCGATACGGCGCTCACGCGGATGCGCGACGAGGGCGTGCGCGCCTTGACGCGCGAGATGGTCGTGTTCGAGTGGCTCGGCCGGGCGGGGACGGCGCTTTTTCGCGACGTCAATCGCGAATTCCTGCGCTGATGCGTCGCTTCGGATGAACCTGCTCGCGATCATCGCCGCCCTCGGCCTCGAGCAGTGGCGCACGTTCCAGTGGCGGGCGTCGATCGAGCACGCGTTCATCGCGTCTGCGCGGGAAATCGAGCGGCGGCTCAACGGGGGCACGCTGGGCCAGGGCGTCATCGCGGCGGTGCTCGCGATAGCGCCCGCGGTTGTGCTGGCCGCGCTGCTGTGGTGGCTGCTCGCGCGGCTGCATCCGGCGCTCGGCCTGGCCTTCAACGTGCTGGTGCTCTACGCGCTGATGGGGTTTCGCCGCTTCAGTCACGCGATCTCGGCGATCATCGCGGCGCTCAAGGGTGGTGACTTGACGGCGGCGCGTCGCGCGCTCGCCGCCTGGCGCGGCGGTGGCGCGAGTGCGGCGGAGCTCTCCAGCCAGGACATCGCGCGGCTCGCGATCG
Source organism: Casimicrobiaceae bacterium (assembly GCA_036375455.1). Taxonomy (GTDB): domain Bacteria; phylum Pseudomonadota; class Gammaproteobacteria; order Burkholderiales; family Casimicrobiaceae; genus VBCG01. The sequence continues at coordinate 27,091 of DASURV010000028.1, forward strand.
AGCGGGGACTCGCCGACGCGTACCGGCAGGTGTTCGCCGTGCTGTTCTGGTTCGTCGTGCTGCCGGGACCCGCTGGCGCGGTGCTGTATCGCGCCGCGGCGCTTCTCGCCACCGAGTGGAAGGGTGCGCTGCCCGGCGACGACATGACGGCATTGGCGCGGTCGCTGCAGGTGTTCGGGAGGCCGACGCGCGTGCTGCTCTGGCTGCTCGATTGGGTTCCGGCGCGGCTCACCGCGCTGTCGTTCGCGGTCGTCGGCGACTTCGAGGATGCGGCCTTCTGCTGGCGCACGCAGGCGGGTGCGTGGCCGGAGGCCTTCGGCGGCGAGGCGATCGGGACGGTGCTCGCGAGCGGCGGCGGTGCGCTCGGCGTGCAACTGGGAGGCTCGCTGCCCGGCTTCGACGGCGAGCCGGACCCGCGGCCCGAGATCGGGATCGGCGAGGCGGTCGAGGCGGAAGTGCTTCCGTCCGCGGTCGGGCTCGTCTGGCGCGCGCTCGTGCTGTGGCTGCTGCTCGTGTTCCTGCTGTCGCTCGCGAACTGGGCGCCGTAGCCCGGATATCTCGGCCCGACCTCGCTTCACTTGCGAGGCTGGCGGGCGCGTCATCGCGCCGGGTCGCGCGCCGCCCTGGCTTCGCGCAGCAGCGTGTGCAGCAGCGCCACGCGCTGTGGCGCCACACGGCCCGCGTCGACGGCCTTGCGGACGGCGCAGCCGGGCTCCCGGTCGTGCTCGCAATCGCGGAAGCGACAATGGGGAGCGAGGTCGCGCAGCTCGACGAACGCGTTCGCGAGGGCGCGCGGCGCGCAATGCGCGAGCCCGAACACCTTCATCCCCGGCGAATCGACGATCCAGCCTTCGTGATCCGGCAGCCGGTACAGCATGGCGACGGTGGTCGTGTGCCGCCCGCTTCGCAGCGCGTCCGACAGCTCGCCGATGCGTGCCCGCGCGAGCGGCAGCAGCGCATTGATCAGCGTCGACTTGCCCATGCCCGATTGGCCGATGACGACGCTGTGCTGCGCGCGAAGCCACGGCCCCAGGGCGGAAATGTCGCCGAGCGCCGAGATGCTCACGACGGGATAGCCGAGCGCGGCGTACGGCAGGAAGCGCTCCGCGAATCGTGCCGCTTCCGGCAGGTCGGACTTGTTGACGACGAGCACGAACCGGCATCGCTCGGTCTCCGCCGCGATGATCCAGCGGTTCAGCAGGTGCTCGTCGACCGGCACGTCGGGTGCGATCACACCGAGCACCTGCGTGACGTTGGCGGCGATCAGCTTCTCCTTGAACGCGTCGGAGCGGTAGAGCAGGCTCCGCCGCGGCGCGGCCGCTACGATGACACCGCCGCTCGCGCCGCGTACGACTTCGACGCGATCGCCGCAGGCGAGCGTGGTGGCGCGGCCCTTCAGCACGCATTCGACCACGCCCGCGGCGTCGAGATCGACGACATAGTGCCTGCGGTGCGCGGCAACGACGAGCCCGTTCGCCGAGGCAGGTGCCCGCGTCTGCGCACGCATCGCGGGACTACGCTGGCACTACCCGAGGAGGCGATCGGTCTTGGCGGCGCAGACGACGTCGTTATGCGTCACGCCGCCGGCGTCGTGCGTCGACCACGCGACGGTGCACCGGTTGTAGGAGAGCGTCAGGTCGGGATGATGGTCCTCGCGATTGGCGATCCACGCGAGCGCGCCGACGAAGCCGACCGTCTCGTGGAAGTTCGCGAATGCATACGTCTTCTCGATGCCGGCGCCGGCGCGCGACCAGCCGGTCAGCGTCGCCAGCTGGGTCGCGAGCGCGTCGTCGGCGAGCCTCGGGGCGCCCGGCTTGCAATGCAGCGCCGCCAGCGCGAGCAGCTCTGCGGACGGCTGGGAGAAAGCGGCAGTCATGGTGTCGTGACCTCGGTCGTTTGCGTTCGCGAAGCTACGGCGCGAAGTGGTAGTAGCGCTGATTGAGCCAGGCCGCGATGTGCTCTTCCTCTTCCGGGAAATAGCCGCTGCCGAGTTGCGTGTTGCAGTAGGCGACCTGCGCGCGCAGCTGCGCCGGCGTCTGCACGCGCCGGTCGGCCCGCGTGTAGATGCGGTCCCGGTCGCCGAAGAGGCGCACGTGGCAGCCGTGACAATCCTTGTCGACGAGCGCCTGCCCTCGCTGCGGATCGCCGTTCGCGAACGGCGCCGGCTGTTGCGCCTCGGCGAGCGACACGCCGGCCGACACGAGCGCCGGGAGCAGCGTGGCGATGATCGCCGACTTCATTCGGAAGCGGCCGCGGCCGCCAGGGAATTGAGCCGCGCGACCCGCAATGCGGCCGGCGGATGCGAGTCGTAGAACGCCGAATGCACCGGGTCGGGCGTCAGCGTCGCCGCGTTGTCCTCGTAGAGCTTGATGAGCGCCGCTACGAGCGCAGCGGCCGATGCGTGCCGCGCGGCGAATGCGTCCGCCTCGAATTCATGCCGCCGCGAATAGGCCGCCGAGAGCGGCGACAGCACGAACGTGAAGACCGGCAGCGCGAGCATGAACAGCGCGAGCGCCACACCCGGCCGCGTCATCGCCGCGGCAACGTCGGGCGCGGGAATGCCGAGCCCGGCGTAGAACCACGCCGCCCGCGCGAGCCAGGCGAGCAGCGCGAGCAGCGCGAGCGACAGCAGCGCCGACCAGATCACGCGCTTGGCGACGTGACGCAGGCGGAAATGACCGAGCTCGTGCGCGAGCACCGCTTCGATCTCCTCCGGCGCGAGCCGCGCGAGCAGCGTGTCGAAGAACACGACGCGCTTCGCGCGTCCGAAGCCGGTGAAATACGCGTTGCCATGACCGGAGCGCTTCGAGCCGTCCATCACGAAGAGGCCGGACGAGCGGAAGCCGCAGCGCTCGAGCAGCCGCTCGAGGCGCTCGCGCGCGTCGCCGGCCGGCAGCGGCGAGAACCGGTTGAAGAGCGGCGCGATGAGCGTCGGGTACAGCACGAGCAGCAGGAGCTGGAACGCCATCCAGGCGATCCACACGAACAGCCACCAGTACGCGCCCGCGCCGCGCATGAGCCACAGCACGACGAAGGCGAGCGGCAGGCCGAGCACGGCCCCGACGGCGATGCCCTTCGCGAGATCGGCGAGCCACGTGGCGAGCGTCGTGCGGTTGAAGCCGAAGCGCTCCTCGATGCGGAAAGTGCGCCACCACGAGAACGGCAACGCAACGATGCCTCCGATCAGCGCGACGCCGGCGAGGAGCAGCACGTCGCGCACGATCGGAGCGAGCGCGAGCGCTTCCGTCACCCTGACCAGCCATGCGAGCCCTCCGCCCAGCGTCACGACGAGCAGGACGCCGGCGTCGACCGCCGTCTCGAGCATCCCGAAGCGCTGCTTGGCGACCGTGTAATCGGCGGCCTTGCGGTGCGACGCCGCATCGACGCGGCTTGCGAAGGCGACCGGCGTCGCTTCGCGATGCGCCTGCACGTGAGCGATCTGGCGAGCGGCGAGCCACAGGCGCACCGCGAGCGTCAGCGACAATGCGACGACGAACGCGATGGCGAAGGTGGAGGCGGTCAACAAGCGATTCGAGGCGCCGGAATGCGCGCCCGCTCAAGTAGAATGACCGACCCATTTTACGCTTCCGGCCATGCCACAAGACCCCAATCGACTGATCTGGATCGACCTCGAAATGACGGGACTCAAGCCGGATACGGACCGGATCCTCGAGATGGCGCTCGTGGTCACCGATCATGCGCTCGAGACCGTCGCGCAGTCGCCGGTGTACGTCGTGCACCAGGACGACGCGGTCCTCGACGCGATGGACGCGTGGAACCAGGCGACGCATGGCCGCTCCGGGCTGATCGGCAAGGTGAAGGCGGCGACCCTCACCGAGCCCGACGTGGAGGCGGCCGCACTGGCGTTTCTGCGCGAGCACGTGCCTCCCAAGGTGTCGCCGATGTGCGGCAACTCGATCTGCCAGGACCGGCGCTTTCTCGCGCGCTTCATGCCGGACCTGGAGGACTGGTTCCATTACCGCAACCTCGACGTGTCCACGCTGAAGGAGCTCGCGCGGCGCTGGAAACCCGACCTGTTGAAGGCCGTCCCGAAGGAGGGCAAGCACGAGGCGCTCGCGGACGTCCGCGAATCGATCGCCGAGCTTCGCTTCTATCGCGACAACTTCCTCAGGCTGTGACGAACGGCCGGCAGCGCCGATTCGCGCCGTGAACTTCTGCAGCGCCTGCGGCTCGTCGCGGATCGAGCTGCGCATCCCGGACGGCGACACGCTGCCGCGCCACGTCTGTGCCGGTTGCGGGACGATCCATTATCAGAATCCGAAGATCGTCGTCGGCTGCCTGCCCGCATGGGGCGAGCGCGTCCTGCTGTGCCGGCGCGCGATCGAGCCGCGCTACGGCCTGTGGACGCTGCCCGCGGGATTCCTGGAGAACGGCGAATCGCTGATGAACGGCGCGGTGCGCGAGACGCTCGAGGAGGCGCACGCGCGCGTCGATCTCGGCGAGCTGTACACGGTGATCAGCCTGCCGCAGATCAACCAGGTCTACATGATGTTCCGCGCCCGGCTGCTCGACCTCGGGTTCGGACCGGGCGCCGAAAGCCTCGAAGTGCGGCTGTTCGAGGAGGGCGAGGTGCCGTGGGAGATGCTGGCGTTCCGCACGATCGCGCGGACGCTGCGCAACTACTTTCTCGACCGGCGGCTCGATGCGTTCACGCTGCACGTGAGCGTGCTCGAGCGGCGGGCGCCGCTCACGCCGGACCTGCTTGCCGCGGGTTGAGGGCGCGCGGCGTGCCGTGTCAGCGCGCGGCCCGGCAGGCGCGCATCTCGACCACCGTCGTCTCGTGCGTGTCTGCGATGACGCTGCGCAGCGCGCGGCACCGATCGCGTACGCAAAGCTCGTAATCGGCGGTGAACGGCGACAGCGTCAGGCGCAGCGCGGCAAGCGGCGCCGGTGTCGGCTGCCAGATCCACCAGCCGTCCCGCATTCGGGCGTCGGGCGGGGGGTCCATGCCGGCCCCGGAGCCCTCGATGCGAGCCTCGATCAACTGCAGCCGCGCGCCGTCGATCCGATACCGCTCCTCCCAGCGCGTCTTCTCGACCGAATGGTCCCACGCGAGGGTGAATTCGCTCGCCGGCAGCGTCGCCCGCAAGACGCCGGCGACAAAGAGACAGACCGCATTCAACGCGCCTGCGCGCCCGCCTTCATCGCGGCGGCGGCGCCGCGCGTGCGCCACACGTGCCACAGGATGAATGCCGCGCTCGCGGCGAATCCGGCGTGATCTGTCCAGGGTGCGGCGGCGACGAGCAGCGAGGCGGAGGCGAAGGCGATGGCGCGCGCGGGCCAGGACAGCGGTCCACGCAGGAAATATCCGACCGCGGCACCGCCCCACAATCCGATCGCGAGGACGGTCTTCGCGATCACGTACAGCGCCGCGACGGCCGATACGCCGGCTCCGGTCGTTTCCGGCTGCAGCATCAACGCAGGGTCGTACACGGCCATGTACGGAATGACGAAGCCCGCGATCGCGATGTGGGTAGCCTTCCAGCCGATGCGCATCGGCGACGCCTTCGCGATCGAGGCGGCGGCGAACGCCGCCAGCGCCACCGGCGGCGTCAGGTCGGCCATGATGCCGAAGTAGAAGACGAACATGTGCGAGACGATCAGCGGCACGCCAAGCTTCAGCAGCGCCGGCGCGGCGATCGCGCTCGTGATGATGTAGTTCGGGATCGTGGGGATCCCCATGCCGAGCACCAGGCAGACCAGCATCGTCAGGAACAGCGACAGGAACAGGCTGCGCGAGCCGATGTGCAGGATGAACTCGGCGAAGTTCGACGCGGCCCCGGTCAGCGTCAGCACGCCGATGATGACGCCAACGATCGCGCAGGCGACGCCGACCGGCACCGCCTGGCGCGCGCCGTCGATCAGGCTCGCGCGCATCACGGCGAGCGTCTGCCGGCCGCCCTTGATCACCAGGTTGACCGCGACTAGGATGGCGATCGCGATGACGATCGGCCAGATGCCGAGCCGGAAGAACGACGCGGTGGCGAGTCCCAGTGCGATCCAGAACACGACGCGGAACACGATCGACGAGAAGCCGGCGGCGATGCCGACGCCGAGGATCAGCATCGCGGTCAGCGCGAGGCCGACGATGCCGGAGAACATCGGCGTGAAGCCGTCGAACAGCATGAACACGAGCACGGCGAGCGGCAGCATCAGGTACCACTTCTGCCGCATCGCGGTCCACGGGTTCGGGCATTCGGCCCTCGGCAGGCCGTGCAATCCGGCGCGACCCGCCTCGAGGTGCACCATCCAGAACGCGGTCGCGTAATAGAGCATCGCGGGCACGACCGCGGCCTTGACGATCGTCACGTAGGGCACGTTCAGCGTCTCCGCCATGATGAATGCGACCGCGCCCATCACCGGCGGCATGATCTGTCCGCCCATGCTCGACGTCGCCTCGACGGCGCCGGCGAAGATCGGCGAGTAGCCGAAGCGCTTCATCAACGGAATCGTAAACTGCCCGACGGTCAGCACGTTCGCCACCCCCGAGCCCGAGATCGTCCCCATCATGCCCGACGAGATCACCGCGACCTTCGCCGGGCCGCCGCGCGCGTGACCGACGAAGCCGAGCGCGATGCTGTTGAACAGACTGATCATTCCGGCGTGCTCGAGAAAGCTGCCGAACAGGATGAACAGGAAGATGTACGTCGCCGACACGAGCGTCGGAATGCCGAACAATCCCTCGGTGCCCAGGAAGAGCTGCGACACGATCTGGTCGAAGCCGAACCCGCGGTGCGAGATCAGCGACGGGAGGTACTGGCCGAATAGCCCATAGGCGAGGAACGCCGCGCAGATCGTCGGCAACGCGAGGCCGAGCACCCGGCGCGCGCCTTCGAACACGAGAACGATGAACAGCGTGCCGACGACGAGGTCCGCGAGGTTCGGATCGCCCGACCGCTGGATCAGCTCCGCTTCGAACACGAGGTGATAGAGCGCGAGCCCGAAGGCGAGGAGGGCGAGGAACGCATCGTGCGCGGCGATGCGCCGTCGGTTGGCGCGCGCCGAGACCGGGTGAATCAGGAATGCGAGCGCCAGCAGGAAACCGACGTGGATGGAGCGCGTCGGCAGGCTGGAGAGCGGCGCGAACGCGGCGATGACGAGCTGGTAGACCGAGAATGCCAGTGCGACGCCGGCGACGAGCCTGGCCGCGCGGCCGGCCAGTTCGCGCTTGACACCGGTCTCGTCGAACTCCGGGTGCTTGCCCCCGACCGGGTCGGTCGTCGCCATCTCCGCTCCTCGTCCCTCGGTGCGCCGCGTGCGCGATGCGCGATGGCGCGCGCAAGCGGCGCCGACCGCGTCACTTCAGAATGCCGACTTCCTTGTAGTATTTCTCGGCCCCCGGATGCAGCGGCACCGGCATGCCGTCGAGCGCGTGCTTGAGGTCGATCGCCTTCGCCGCGGCATGGGCGGCGACGAGGTCGCCAAGACTCGTCCACAGCGCCTTCGTCATGCCGTAGGCGATGTCGTTGCTGACGCCCTCGTGCGTGACGAGGTAGTTCTGGACGGCGGCGGTGGCGACGTCGGCCGCCTGCCCGCGATAGGTGTTGGCCGGAATCGTCGCGGGCAGGTAGGCCGGGTCGCTGGTCTTCTTGATCACGTCGGCGGGAATCGCCACGACGACGATGTCGACCGACGTCGCGAGATCGCGCAGCGACGACACGCCGAGACCCGCCGATTGCAGCGTCGCATCGAGCTGGCGGTTCTTCATCAGCTCGACCGATTCGCCGAACGGCAGGTACTCGACCTTGGCGAAGTCCTTGTACGCGATGCCCGCGGCGTGGAAGATCGTGCGCGCATTGAGCTCGGTCCCCGACTTGGGTGCGCCGACCGAAATCTTCTTGCCCTTGAGGTCGGCGAGCGACTTGATGCCCGCGTCGGCGCGCGCGACGACCTGGATGTAATTCGGGTAGATCGCCGCGATGCCGCGCAGTTTCTTGAGCGGCGTCTTGAATCCGGCCTCCTCGTTGCCCTTCCAGGCATCGGACAGCGAGTCGCCGAGCGTGAAGGCGATCTCGCCGCGGCCCGCCTGCAGCAGGTTCAGGTTCTCCACCGAAGCCTTCGTCGCCTGTACCGACGTCTTGACCGACGGCATCACCTTGCCGATCGCATTGCCGAGGGCGACGCCGAGCGGGTAATAGACGCCGCTGGTGCCGCCGGTCAGGACATTGACAAACGTGTCGGCGGCCGAAGCCAGCGGGACGACCACGACGCTCACCGCGGCAAGCAGGCAGCCCAATTCCTTGCGCATCGAAACCATGCATCCTCCGCGAAATGCGCGATCGCACCCGTTGCGATCACGCGGCTGGCGTCGTTCGGTCTGGGTGCCCGCGACGCTCTTGCGACGGGAATTATAGTGCAGGCTCGATGCCGGCGAGCCACGCACGGGCGCAGCGCGCCGGCCGCGCCCGCAGGTGCTGCGCCCCTCAGCGCAGCTTCACCGCGTTGATATCGACGTTGGCACCCTGGGCGGCGAGTCCGAGCGTCTTGACGAACGATACGTGGTGCCCGCGGGTGGTGATGTTGTCGTCGTGCACGGCAAAGCCGACGTTGTAGACGCCGCCCGGCTTCAGGTTCTTGTCATCGTCGTTCGCAAGACCGAGGGGACGGATCAGCACCACGGTCCACATCCCATCCTTCCAGCCCGCGATGGCCCTGTTGTCGGCGGCCGACCCCTTCGCGTCCTCGCGACTGGTGACGTAATCCGGGATCATGTCGCCTTCCTTCCACGGCAGATTCGGATCGAACGGGACCGCGTTCTGCTCGCGGATCAGGAAATGATCGCCCTTGCGCAGCTGCTCGGCCGTAATGGCGCGATAGCCCACCTTCTTCTCGTCCCACATGAACCTGGGCCGATGCGTCGCGGGATCGGCGTTGCCGGCGAACGGATCCTTGCCGGCATCCGACAGGCGCCATTCGAGGACATAACCGTCGTCGGCCATGCCGACGGGGTTGCTGCGGTGGGCGCGCCACTGGATCAGGTCGACGAGACCGCCGGCCGCCTTGATCCGGGCGATCTCCTCGACCGACTTGCCGGTCTTCCAATCGGACGGGTCGGTGCGCGTCTGCGGCAGGTACTTGCGCACATCGCTCCGCTTGATGGCGGTGAGCAGCGCGTTCGCGGCGACCTCCTCCTTGGTGAATTGCTTCGGCATGTCGCGCTCGCCGTCGTGGCAGGTCAGCCAGCAACCCTGCTGCGCGAAACCCGGGACCTTCCCGTCGTCGATCATCACGGTCATCCGGTCTTCGTAGATGCCCGGCTGCTTGCCTTCCTGCACGACCTTGTCGAGCTTCGGATACCCGTAAACCTGCCACTCGCGACCGTCGAAGCGCAGATATTGATGCTCGGTGCCCGGATACGGATTCGCCGTCTTCCACTGGAAGCGCAGGTACGCGTTCTTGTCGTCGAATGCCGCCTGCACTTTCAAGTCGACATGGCCCGGCTTGCCCGCGACCGGCGTAGGCTCGAGCCTGCCCGCCTTGACCAGCGTGTCGCCGAGATCCTTCTCGGCCTCGGGTTCGTCATGACAGCTGACGCAGGAGGCGCCGTCCTGAACGCGTCGCGCAGCGCCCTTGTGGGCGTCGCTGCGCAGCCACTCGTACGACGACTGTCCCGGATAGAACAGCGTGACCGCGCTGACCGGTACGGCGGACCATTCGATCGTCGCGGGATCCGCCGCGATCGCACCATTGACCGCAAACGCGATCGCACCGACGCCGATCAGAGATACGCGCATCGTCCTCTCCTTTCCGGCCGCCGAGTTCGGGCAAGCCGCTGCCATCGAGGTGCAGTATGGGCGTCTGCGGAGGAGGAGCCTTGACGAGGATCAATGCCACCTATCGCTCCGCGTGCGGACGAACGCCGGGTCGCGACTACTTCGTGGACGCCACGGCATCCGTTGCAGCGTGCGGATCAGGCCGGGCCGACGATCCTGACCTTCGCGTCGGCGAGCGCGCGATGCAAGTGCGCGACGTGCTCGTGGCCGGTGGTCTCCACGACGCACACGACGCGAACCGCCGACAGATCCGGGCCCGCGAACGCCCGGTCGTGAACGATTTCCTTGATCGACGCGCCGGTCGAGGCGATCACTTCGGCGAGCCTGGCGAGACCGCCCGGGCGGTCGCTGATCGACACGGTGAAGCGCGAGAGGCGCCCGTCGGCGACGAGGCCGATTTCGATGACGCGGTCGAGCATCGTCAGGTCGATGTTGCCGCCGCAGAGGACGAGCACGACGTCGAGTCCCTGCAGCACATCGAGCTTGCCGGCGAGGAAGGCGGCAAGCGGTGCGGCGCCGGCCCCTTCGACGACGCTCTTCTCGAGCTCGATCAGGCGCAATACGGCGAGCGCGATCGCGGCTTCGTCGACAGTGACAACGCGATCGAGGATCCGCCGCAGCACGCCGAACGCCTGCGCGCCGGCCTGAGCGACCGCGAGTCCGTCGGCGAGCGTCGAGGCGAGCGTCACCGGAACCGGGTGGCCGGCCGCGAATGCCGCGGTGAGGCACGCGGCGTGGTCCGGCTCGACGCCGACGACGCGCACGTCGGGCTTGCGCGCCTCGACGACGGTGCCGATGCCGGCGAGAAGACCGCCCCCGCCGACCGGGGCGACGATCGCCTGCACGCCCGGCGTCTGCTCGAGGATCTCGAGCGCGATCGTGCCCTGCCCGGCGATGACGTGGGCGTTTTCGAACGGATGAATGAACTTGAGACCCTCGCGTGCGGCGATCGCCTCGGCCTCCGCGCGCGCCTCGGAAAGATCGGCGCCGTGCAGCAGGACGGTGGCGGCGAAGTGGCGACAGTTCGCGACCTTGATGAGCGGCGCGAACCGTGGCATGACCACGGTGACCGGGATGCCGAGCAGGGCCCCGTGATAGGCGATACCCAGCGCATGGTTGCCGGCCGACGCCGCGATCACGCCGCGCTCGCGCTCCTCGGCGGTAAGCTGCAGCAACGCGTTGCGTGCACCGCGCTCCTTGAAGCTGCCCGTGCGCTGCAGGTAGTCGAGCTTGCAGTAGATGTGCGCGCCGGTGAGCTGCGACAGCGGAATCGACTCGACGCACGGCGATTCGTAGATGCCGCCGCGAATCCGCGCGCGGGCGGCTGTGACGTCGTCGATCGTCAGCACGCGAGCCTCCGCCGCGATGCGCGCGACACGGCCAGGGATCCGTTCACACGGGTGGACACGAGCAACCCGGTACCTAGAACGGCAACGCGGCGCCGGGCTTGACGGCGTCGAGCACCCGGCGGAACTCGCCCTGGATGCGCGCGAGCGCCGGCGGGTCGTCCGCCTCGAAGCGCAGCACGATCACCGGTGTCGTGTTAGACGCGCGCGCGAGGCCGAAGCCGTCCGGGTATTCGACGCGCAGACCGTCGATGCGGATCACGTCGGAGGCGCCGGGGAAATCCGCGCTCGCCTGCAGCTTTGCGATCAGCGCATGCTGCTCGCCTTCGGCGCACGCGATGTTGAGCTCCGGCGTCGCGAGCGCGTCGGGCAGTGCGTCGAGCACCGCCGCCGGGTCGGCGTGGCGCGAGACGATCTCGAGCAGCCGCGCGCCGGCGTAGAGGCCGTCGTCGAAGCCGTACCAGCGCTCGCCGAAGAACGTATGGCCGCTCATTTCACCGGCGAGCGCGGCGCCGACCTCCTTCATCTTCGCCTTGATCAGCGAATGCCCGGTCTTCCACAGCAGCGGCACGCCGCCGTGGCGTGCGATCCACGGCTTCAGGTTGCGCGTCGACTTGACGTCGTAGATGATCGTCGCGCCGGGCACCCGCGCCAGCACGTCGGCGGCGAACAGCATGAGCTGGCGATCGGCGTAGATCACGTGGCCCGCCGGCGTGACGACGCCGAGCCGGTCGCCGTCGCCGTCGAACGCGAGGCCCAGCTCGCAATCGCCGCGTTCGAGCCGGCGCTTCAGGTCCTCGAGGTTCTTCGGCTGCGACGGGTCCGGGTGGTGATTGGGGAAGCGGCCGTCGACGTCGCAGAAGAGCTCGACGACCTCGCAGCCGATGCGCCGATAGAGCTGCGGCGCGAACGCGCCCGCGACACCGTTGCCGCAGTCCACCGCGATGCGCATCGCACGTGCAAGGTGAACGTCGCCGGCGATGCGGTCGAAGTACGCCGCCGCGACGTTCTCGCCGCGCGACGCGCCGGCGCCGTCACGCAGATCGCCGCGCTCGATGCGCGCGCGCAGCCGCTGGATGTCGTCGCCGGAGAGCGTCGTGCCATCGATGACCATCTTGAGGCCGTTGTAGTCCGGCGGATTGTGGCTGCCGGTCACCATGACGCAGCAGCCGGTCCCGAGATGCTGCGCGGCGAAGTACGCCATCGGCGTGGCCACCATGCCGATGTCGACCACGTTCACGCCCGCCGCGCGAATGCCGTCGCTCAACGCGCCGGCGAGCTGCGGGCCGGACAGGCGCCCGTCGCGCCCGACGGCGATCGTGTCGCGCCTGCGCTCCGCGGCGAGGCTCCCCAGCGCCTGGCCGATGACGCGCACGGCCGCAGGCGTGAGCGTGCGGCCGACGACGCCGCGAATGTCGTAAGCCTTGAAGATCTCGGCTGGGAGCATGAGAGAGGTCGCGAAGGATGTGGAGGAGCGGGAGCGCGGCCGGGTTTCCTAGGCCGTCTCCCCGCCGATCGTGGCGAAATAGTGTAGCAACCGGGCGGGCAGCCAATCGACGTTGCCCGGGAAGGGGCCGCGCGCGAAACCCGCGTGGCCGCCATGGCGCGGCTGCTCGAGCGTCACGAAGCGGCTCACGTCGGGCGGCGTCGGCAGCGAACTCGCCGGTACGAAGGGATCGTTGCGCGCGTTGATGACGAGCGTGGGCACGCGGATCGCCGCGAGCCATGGTTTCGACGACGCGCGCGTCCAGTAGTCGCGGGTGCCTTCGAAGCCGTGCAGCGGTGCGGTGACGACGTCGTCGAACTCCCACATCGTGCGCGCACGGCGGATCCTGGCGGGATCGAGGAGTCCCGGAAAACGCGCCGCGATCGCGAGCGACTTCGGCCTGAGCGTCGACAGGAAGTGCCGCGCGTAGACGCGATTGAAGCCCCGGTTGATCGCGATGCCGGCCGCCATCAGGTCGAGCGGTGCGGAAACGGCCGCGGCCGCGGTGAGCGTGCGCGCGGCGTCGCCTCCGGACCGGCCCAGCCAGTTCAGCAGTGCGCTGCCGCCGAGCGACACGCCGACGGCGTACAGCCGCGCCGGCGCAACGCGCGCGCGGATCGCCGCGAGCATCGAGGCGATTTCGGCGTGGTCGCCCGAGTGATAGGCGCGCGGCAGTCGATTCGGCTCGCCGCCGCACCCGCGAAAGTGCGGAACGACGCCGCGCCAGCCGCGGCGCGCGAGCGCAGTGAGCAGGGCGCGCGAGTAGTGCGATGCCGAGCCGCCTTCCAGGCCGTGGAACAGCGCGACGAGCGGCGCCTCCGGCGCTGTCTTCCGGTCGAGCCAGTCGAAGTCCCAGAAGTCTCCGTCGGCGGTTTCGACGCGTTCACGGCGCAGCGGCACCGGGGGACGCCGGAGCCGGTAGGGCCAGATCGTCTGCGCGTGTCCGCCGGCGAGCCAGCGCGGCGCGCGGTAGGGAGCGGCGCCGCCGCGCTCCCGTGGTTCGTCGCGCGCCGCGTCGCGTCGCCTGCGATCACGCATTCGGCGTCGCGCCCGACGGCGTCAGGGGGCGGGCGCGCGCGCGCGCGCGAGCCGGGCGCGCCGTTCGGACGTAT
>DASURV010000029.1:0-48797 GCA_036375455.1 Casimicrobiaceae bacterium
GATGTCACGTTCTACGCCTTCTTGGCCTTCTTGGCCTTCTTGGGTTTGCCTGGATTTCTGTGCGGGATAGCTTTCTCCGCCTCGGTGACCTTGGACGCAATCGCTACGGAACACCGTCGCCCGCCTCCATCCACCCCGTCATCTGCACGAGCCCGGTCATCATCGGCACGAGCGCGTCCTCGAGCGCCCGCTGCGCATCGCGCAGCCTCGCGAGCCCGGCGTCGACATCCGGCGGCGACTCCTCGAACTCCATGACCAGGTCCTCGACCATCGCCAGCTTGAGTCCCGGGTGGCCGACGAAGCCGAACGCGTTCGCGCCGACCTGCCAGAGCGCGGGACGGGCGCGAGCGTCGCGCGCGAGGATCGCGGCTGCGGCCGGAGGGCGCGGAAAATCGCGCATGTAGATCGCGAGCGGGTAGGTCGCGGGCAGGTAGCCGTTGAGCGCCGCCGGCAGCGCACGCTCGGCCGTCGTCACCGCGAACTCGAGCGGAGCCGCGTCGCAACCGCCGCCGGAGGCCAGCGCGACGATCTGCGCGCCGAGCCCGATGCCGATCGTCGGAACGTTGCGCGCGAGGCATGCGCGCGCGAGCTCGACTTCGGCGTCGAGCGTCGGCACGTCGCGCGTGCCCGCCGCGCCCCACGGACCGCCGCCGAGGAGGATCAATCCGTCGCCGATCGCCTCCGATGCCGGGAGTGCGGTCTTGCCGGTGAACGGCCGGTGGTAGCGGAAGCGGATGCCGCGCCCTTCGAGGTGATCCTCGATCAGGCCCAGATATTCGGCCGACGTGTGTTGCACGACGTGAACGACCTTCATCGCCGCCCCGTGGCGGCCTCGATCGCGTACGCGAAATCGGCCGGCGCCACGCTCAGCAGTCCCACGTTCGCTCCCGCGAAGAATCGCTCGATCGCGGCGCCGATGTCGGCGGTCGCGACGCCCCGCAGCGCCGCTTCCAGATCGAATATCGTCCGCGGCGGGGCCACGAAGAAGTCACCGGTGATCAGCACCTCGCGCAATCGATCGTCGCGGGACCCTTCGAGGCGCACGTACGCGGTGATCGTGCCGCCGGCGCCCGTATGGCTGGCGGAGTGCACGCCGCGGGAAGCGCCCGGATCGTCGATCGAGGCGACGAAGGCATCGGTTCCGATCTCCTGGTCGTGATGGAGGGCCGCCAGCGCTTCCTCGCGCGCCGTGATGGCGCCCGCCACCGGCGTGATGCCAAGGCGCTCGGCGAACCCTTCGACGAGGGCGTGCCGGATCGCGTCGACGCTCGGCGCACGACCCAGCAGCTCCTTCAACGTGACGACGCGCTGCGCGGCCGAGTCGAGCGCGCGCCTGGCGAGCTTCGCCTCGGGCACGTGCAACGCGGCCAGCATGCTCGCGGGGTCCATGTCGACGAGCACCGTGCCCTGGTAGAACAGCGTGTCGCCGTCGAAGAATCCGCCGGTTCCGCTCACCTTGCGCCCGCCGACCTCGATGTCGTTGCGCGGCCGATAGCGCGCGTCGACGCCGAGCGTGCGCAGCCCCGCGGCCGCCGCCTCGCAGATCTCGCGGGCGAGGTCCGCGAGCGAGGCGATCCGCAGCGTCGAGCGGTGGAACACGAGCGACCAGCCGAGCTGGCCCTCGTCGAAGTAGATCGCGCCGCCGCCGGTGATCCGGCGCACGATGCCGATGCCGTGCGCCCGGCAATGCTCGACGTTGACCTCGCGCGAGAGCGCCTGGTGGCGCCCGATCAGCGCGGTGGGCGGGAAGCGGAGGAAGCGGATCGAGTCGGGGATCTCGCCCGCCTTGTGCGCATCGATCATCGCCTGGTCGAACGCGATCTGCCGCCGGCCGTCGCGCAGGCCGGTGTCGATCACCCGGAACGCCGGCGCCGTCATGGGAGCAACCCGCGTGCGCGGCAGGTACCGCGCCCGATCACGACTTGCGTTCGACGATGCGCAATTGCCGCCGCAGCTTCCGCAGATCGCGCCCGTTCGGCTGGAACGGATAGCTCGCGATGTCGGAGGGCGGCGAGTCGCCGTACGGACGGTCGCAGGCGGAAACGTCGTCGGCGAACTTGCCCGGGC
Organism: Casimicrobiaceae bacterium; assembly: GCA_036375455.1. Lineage (GTDB taxonomy): Bacteria > Pseudomonadota > Gammaproteobacteria > Burkholderiales > Casimicrobiaceae > VBCG01. The sequence goes on from DASURV010000029.1 coordinate 2,068, forward strand.
AGCCGGACGTGCGAAACGCGATGCCCGCGTCGATGACGTCGTCGAGCTCGCTCTGTCCGATGCCGAAACCGGTGACCCGCCCTTCGCCGTCGAAGCTCATCCGCTCGACGCGTACGCCGCGGTAGTCGATCAGGTAGCGCGCGACCTGCACGCGGCGCCACTGGTCGCGGGGTGTGGCCGGCAGGTGGTCCATCAGCGAGCCCTTCTCGGGGAAGAAGCAGAACATGTGACTGTGCCCGCCGAGATCGACCAGCCGCTGGACGAGCGACAGCACGTCGTATTCGGTCTCGCCCATGCCGACGATGATGTGCGCGCCGAACTTCTGCGGGCCGAAGACGTCGCGCGCGTCCAGCAGGATCTCCCAGTACTTGCGCCACGTATGCGGCGACTGCACGCCCTTGCCGCGCGTGCGCTCGAACAGCGCCGGCGTGGCGGCGTCGAGCGCGACGGTGAAGATGTCGGCGCCGAGATCGCGCAGGCGCCGCACGTCCTCGCGCGTCATCGTCGTCGGGTTGGACAGGATCGAGACGGGGATCGCCGAGGGGTCGATCCTTTCCGTCCAGCGCCCGAGCACGCTCACCGTGTCCTCGTCGGAGCGCGGATGCGTGATCATCGAGATGCACATCCGGTGGAACGGGCTCTTCGCGCCGTCGCGGGCGACGATCGCGATCGTCTCCTCGAGCGGCACGGCGGGCCAGTCGACGCGGATGAAGTTGCGGTCCGCATAGTCGCGTTCCGCCTCGCGATGCCGGGCGAGCCCGCAATACGCGCAGTTGGCGCGACAACCCTCCGGATACGTGAGCAGCAGGTTCAGGCAGCGCGTGCACCCGCAACGGTACATCCGCCCCTGCATGATGCCGAGCGTGATCGCGGCCGCCGTCGACATCTGCACGTATTCCGGCGAGCGCATGTACGGCGTCAGGATGTTGTAGTTCGGCATGTACACGCCGTGCGGCGCGACGTTGTTCGCGATCACGCGCGCGCCATTGCGCGCCTCCCTCGGCGCGAGCGCCGGCGCGCGCGGCTCCATCCGCGCATAGGCGTTGTGATCGGCGCCGGTTGCCGGCGTTGCTGCGATCACGGGTTCCGGCCGGTGACAGCTCATCGTCGAATCTCCTCGGGGCGATGGTCGCGGCGCGTCAGGCCCCCCAGTACTGCGGATATGCAATCCAGCCGCGGCGCTGCGCCGCCTTGTCCGGCGTGGCGCCGTCGCGCGCCGCCTCGGCGAGCTCGCGCCGGCGCCGCAATGCGCGCGCGAGGGCGTTCCCGAACACGGCGCGAAGCTCGTCCTCGTAGTCGTCGCCCGCGGCTGCATCGCCGGCGAGCGTCGCCGCGGCGGCCTCTCCGGCGAGCTTCCCCGAATACACGGCGGCGGCGATGCCCGCGCCGGTCACCGGATTCGCAAGGCCCGCCGCATCGCCCGCGAGCAGCACGCGCGTCGCGCCGAGCGTTCCTTGCGCGCGCAGCATCCCGCCGACCGGAATCAGGCCACCGGTCAACGCCAGCACGTCGGCGCCGACGCGACCCGCATCGATCAATGCGCGATGCAATTCGTCGACGATCCGCTTCAACCGTGCGCGCGCCTCGGGCGCCACGCCCGCACCGATATTGGCCACGCTCCCTTTCGGAAACAGCCACCCGTAACCGCCCGGGATCGCGCTCGACAGGAAGATATCGGTCGCGTCGTGCGGCGCTCGCAGCGCGACGGTGATCTGGCGCGTCTCGACGACGTCGACGTTGACGCTGCCGATCGCAGCGCCCACGATCGAGCGCGGGCCGTCGGCGCCGATGAGGACGCTCGCTTCGATAAGGCGGCCGTCCGACAGCGCGACGAGTCCCTCGTGACTCACGTCGCGGACCGCAACGCCGAACGTGCACGACGCGCCAGCCGCGGTTGCGCGCTCGGCCAGCGCCGCGTCGAAGCGCGCGCGGTCGAGCATCCGGCCGGGAAAATTCGCCCGGACGTCCGGCGCGTCGTCCTCGACGAACGTCAGCATCGACGTGATCGACTGCTCGACGACGTGCGCGAGCGCACCGGCGTCGCTGCCGATGAGCGCCGGCACGAACTCCGCGCATTGCACGGGACGTCCGGGCTCGCGTCGCCGGTCGATCGCCACCACACGCCAACCGCGGCTGGCCGCCGCGGCGGCCGCGCTGGACCCCGCGGGGCCGAGACCGACGCAGAGGACCTCGACTCGCTCGCGTGGATGCCCTCGAAGCCGGAGCGCAGCCATCACGGCACCGCAGCGCCGACGCGATGGATCTCGATCGCGCGCGCCGGCGCGAGCTCGATCGTGCGGCCGGTCCTGATCGAGCAGCACGCATGCTCCTGCACGGCCGGCCTGCCGATCGCGTGCGCGACGGCTACCGCGCCATCGGCGGGAAACGCGATGCCGTCGAGCCCTGCCGCGACCGCGTAGGCGTCGGTCACGCGCCGATGCATCCCGGGGGGCCGCGCGCAACCGAGCAGCACCTCGCGGTCGGGCACGCGCCGCCGCGCCTCGAGGAAAATGCGGCCGACCTCCTCGGCGCGCGGCGTGTCGAACGTCCCGGGCTTCGCGTAGAACGGCATCACGACGACGAGCACCAGCGAGTGGATCCGGTGACGCGACACGATGTCGAGCGCGCGCGGCTCGCCGAGGATGCGGCCATAGTGCAGGCCGACGACGATGTGCGGCACGACCTCCATCGTCGTCGCGCACAACGCCGCGAGCGTCGTCTCGAAATCCTCCACCGGGCGGTCGAGGTGGTAGACGTCGCGGATCGTCGCGTCGGCGCCGATCACGTCCATCATTGCCGTGTCCACGCCGGCCGCCTCCATCCGCTTCGCGCGCGCCTCGTCGAGAAGCGCCGAGTGGATCGCGACCTTGAGATACGGGTAATCGCGCTTCAGGCGCTCGAGCACCGGGTAGTAGCGCTCGTAGCGGATCTCGTTGCGCTTCGTCGAGCCGCCCGAGAGCAGGAAGCCGCGCAGGTCCTGCGCCGCGATCAGGTCGCGCACCTTGCGCTCGAGCATGTCGGGGGAGGTCGCCGGGATCATCGGCTCGAGGATCTTCGCCTGGCAGTGGTCGCACATGAGCGCGCAGCCGCCGGCGGTCACCGAGAACGCGGGAAACGCGTTCTTGCCGCAGCCGCTCAATTCACAGCTCGAATAGGCCTTGAACGTCGGCGTCGAGAAGCGGATCGGACGGCCGGCGACGGCGGCTCGCGCGCGCTCGCAGTCGGCGAGCAGCGCGGCGTCGAAGGGCGCGTCCTCGAGGGCGTCGATCGACGCGAACGTGTCGAGCCAGCTCATCGTGCACTCGCGACGGCCAGCGCCTCGTCGCACAGCCGGCTCACTTCGGCGCGCACCGGTCGCGTATCGCGTGCGTCCGCGAGCGTCGACAACCACTGCGGCAGCACATCGTCGTCGTCGACGAGATCGCATGCGAGACGGCCGAGCACCCGCCGCGCCCGCGCCGGGAGCGTCTTCGGAATGCTGCGCCCGGACAGCCGCGCCCACAGTCCGGTCCAGTAGCGCGTCAGCGTCCACGGGTTGTAGCCGCCGCCGCCCAGGACGACGGCGACGGGCGCGCAGGCACGGAGCGTCACGACGGCGTCCCATAGCGCGACGTTCGTCAGGCTCATCGACGTCAGCGGATCGCCGGCGAGCGCGTCCCCGCCGCAGGTGACGACGATCGCATCGGGTGCGATGCGCGCGAGGAGCGGAAGCACGACGGTGTCCATCAGACGCGCGAGCTCGGCGTCGCGGAATTGCGGCGGCACCGGCAGGTTGCGTGCACGCCCGGCGCCGACGTCGGTGACCGCGCCCGTATGCGGCCAGCGGCCGGTCTCGTGGATCGAAATCGTGTAGACGCGCGGCTCGTGCGCGAACGCATCCTGGACGCCATCGCCATGATGCGCATCGAGATCGACGTAGGCGATCCGCGCCACCCCGCCTGCGAGCAGGCGCAGGATCGCGAACACCGGATCGTTGAAATAGCAGAAGCCGCTCGCGCGATCCGGACGGCCGTGGTGCGTGCCACCTGCGGGATGGAACGCTACCGACCCCTCGAGCGCCAGCTCGGCCGCGCGGATCGAGCCGCCGACGCTCGTCGCCGCACGCTCGAACACGCCCGGGAAGAGCGGATTCTCCATCGTCCCGATCCCGTGGCGGCGCCGGATCTCCATGTCGACGGCGCCGTTCTCCGAGGCCGCCCGCAGCGCGGCGACGTATTCCGCGTCGTGGAAGGCCGCGAGTTGCGCCTCCGTGGCGCGCGGGCTCACGCAGTACTCGTCGGGCGGAAGCCAGTCGAGCGCGGCGCAGAGATCGACGACGGACTCGACCCGCGGAATCGCCAGCGGATGAAGCGTTCCGTATGCGGCCCGGCGATAGATGTCGTGCCCGACGAAGACGGCACGCCGGGCGGGTGTCGGCGCGCCGGTCGCGTCGGACCGAGCCGAGCTCACTTCTTCTTCAGGAAGAACGTGAATTCCTTCTCCGTCGCGGATTGATCGAGCAGCGCATTGCCGGTCTGCTTCGAGAACGCCTGGAAATCCTTGACCGACCCGGGATCGGTCGACACGATCCGCAACACCTGGCCGCTCGCCATGTCGGTCAGCGCTTTCTTGGCACGCAGGATGGGCAGCGGGCAGTTCAGTCCGCGCGCATCGAGATCCTTGTCGAAGTTCATGAGGCGGGTCCTTTGTGATCGTGACGCAAAAGTGCAGGTGACATCGCCACCGCTTCGAGCGGGTGCGCAGCGGCGCCGGGGCCACGACAGAAACATTAGCAATTTCTAATATACCCGCCTTGCTGTCAAGCCCCGACGATGCGGGGCGTGGCGTTCATCGCGCAGCGCGCAACCGCGCCGCAATCTTCTTCGCCTCGGGCATCGCGTGCGCTGCGCGGTCCGCTAGCGTTCGGCGAGCTTGTCGGCGACGAGCTCGAGCAGGCTCGCCATCTTCTTGCCCCAGTGGTAGTGCGCCTGCCCGTCGTCGAACGTCTGGCGGCAGCTCGCGCAGCTCGTGAGCAGCATCTCGGCCCCGGTCGCGTCGAGCTGCCGCATCTTGATTCTGAACGCCTTGTAGCGCAGCTCGTCCGCGCGGTGATTGGCGATGACGCCGCCTCCGCCGCCGCAACAGAAGTTGAGCGCGCCGGAGTCGGCGCTCTCGCGCAGCTCCGCGCCGAGCGCGCGCAGTACGGATCGCGGCGCCTCGACCGCACCGCCGCGGCGCGAGACCTGGCACGGATCGTGGAACGTGGCCGACTTGGCGACGGCGCGCACGCGAACGCGGCCGCTTGCGATGGCCTCGGCGAGAAACTCCGAGATGTGCAGCACCCGGAACGGCAGCGGGCGGCCGAGCCAGTTCGCGCCCTGCCAGCGCATCGCGGTGTAGGCGTGCCCGCATTCGGGCAGCACCACGACCTTCGCATGGCAGCCGATCGCCGCGTCGACGAGCTTCATCGTCATGTGGCGCTGCCACTCGACATTGCCCGACAGCATGCCGAAGTTCGTCGCCTCGTAGCCCCGCGTCGACACGGTCCACGAATAGCCGGCGTGATTCAGGATCTTCGCCGTCGCCACGAGCGAGCGCGGATATTTCATGATCTCGATCGACGAGAACGTAACCAGCACGTCGGCTTGCGGCTCGTCGATGCGCATCGTCACCTCGTGCTCGTCGGCGAGCCACTCGAGGCGCTCCTTCAGCACCTTCGGCGTCGCGCCGAGCGGGCTGCCCTCGCGCTCGGCGCGCTCGGCAACGGCCCACAGCTCGTGCGGCACGAGGCCCGCCGCGAACATGCCATGGCGGGCGAGACCGACCAGGCTCGCGATGTCGATCCCCATCGGGCAGGCCATCGTGCAGCGTCCGCACATCGTGCAGGCGTCGTAGATGAGCTCCTGCCATTGCTCGAGCTCGTCGATCGTCACCTCGCGTTTCGGGCCGAGCGCGCGATAGAGCGCCGCGAACGGGCCGGCGGCGCGCTTGTACGCCTGCTTGAACGGCTCGAGCTTCCAGATCGGCGTGTAGCGCGCGTCGCCCGTCTCGAGGTAGAAGTGGCAGGCGTCGGCGCAATGCCCGCAGTGGATGCACGACTCGAGGTACAACGCCGCGTCGCGACCGAAGTCCTTCGCGAATGCGGTCATCGCCGCCGCAAGACGCTCGGCGTCGGACCGCTCGCCCTGCTTGTCGTAGCGAACTGCGGGCTTCTCGACCGACAGGCGCGGACTCGCGCGATCGAGCGGAGGCAGAGCTGCGCCTGCCGGCGGCTCGACATCGCTCGTCGGATCCCCGGCGCTCATAGCGCGGCCCCCTTGCGCGCGAACCTGGCGCCGGTGACGCCGCGCGACACGAAGGCCAGGAAGACGTGCGAGAGCTTGCCGAACGGGATCCACACGAGCAGCAGCTCGACCGTCAGCAGGTGCACCGCCACCGGCACCGGGTCGAGCGGAGCCGCCGGATAGCGCGACGTCAGCGCCAGCATCGGCAGCGCCATGCCGGTCAGCATCGGCAGCATGACGACGGCCCAGCTCGCGTAGTCGTCGAAGCTCGACAGCAGGCGCAGCACCGGCGAGGTCAGGCGCGCGAGCAGCGCCACCAGCATGCCGACGAACACCAGTCCCACGCCGAGAACGAAGACCCAGCCCGGCACCGGCGGCCAGGCGATGCCGGTGAGTCGCGCGATGAACCCGATGTGCGGCGCGAACCCGAAGGCGACGATCGCCAGCCCGACGTGGTAGGCATACCCATTGAGCGTCGCCGCGAGCGAGCGATCGCGAAAGGTCTTGTGCGGCCACATCCGCGACACGATCGCATCCCACGCACCGGCGGTGGCCGAGTTGCCGCGCGGCTCCGCAAGATCGACGTTCGCGGGCCGGCGGAAGATCCCGTAGAGCCGCCACGCGGATCCCAGTACGAAGATCGCCAGCGAAGCGGCGAGCCCGGGCCCGCGCGCGAATTCCAGCAGCTCCATGCAGATCCCCCTTCGACCGCATCGTAGGGACGCGGCGCAGGCCGGAGCTTGACCTGGATCAACGCGGCGCGGCGCCTCCCGGAGGTGGAGGCGCCGACGGCTGCGCCGGGGAGCGTCGCGACGCCGCGCGCAGCACCGCGCTCGCCGTGCCGATGATGAACGCGGCGAGCGCGAGCGCATTCAGGATCCCGCCCACGCGCGTCCACTCGAACCGATCCGCGGCATCGCCCGCGAGGCGCACGATCAACGAGCCGTGCAGCAGCGCGAGCGGCACGTAGAACGACCAGTGGTACGGCACCGGTACGCGCAACACCGCGGGAAAGATGACCGGCGCGTGGCCGAACACCATCGAGAAGACGAAACCCAGCGCCAGCGCGTGCAGCGCGGCGTCGTAGCTCCGCGCGCCCGGCACGAAGCTTCCGGCGAGCATCGTGATCGCGCCGACGGCGAGCCACGCGTAGCCCGAGAGCAGGCATATCGCGATGAAGCGCGTGAGCCCGGCCTTGCGAACGGTGCGCCGCGCGATGTCCTGCTTCAGGAGCCATGCGGCGAGGGCGAGCAGCCCGAGCGCGAGCAGCCGCGGTCCGAACGGCTGGCGGGCCGCGACGAGCCCGGCGAAGACGACGACGAGAATCGCGACGAATGCGTGCCGCGCCGCCGGCGACGGCGGCAGGAAGCGCGAGAGCTCGAGCCGCTCGCCGGCGATCGTGAGGATCAGGAATGCGAGCCACCACGCGACGACGTCGTGCACGGCGAGGCCCGCCGCCCACAGCAGGTTGCCGATCGGCCAGCAGGCGGCTCCGAGCGCGAGTGTCAGCGTGAACAGCGCGCGCTGCCGGCGCAGCACGTCGAGCGAGGCGGCAAGCAGCACGACGCTGCCGCCGAGCAGCAGCCACGGCGCGGCCGGCACCGCGCCGGCAACGATCGCCACCGTGCCGAGTCCCGCGAGGAGCGGCCCGAGGTAAGCCCAGTACCGGCCGATCGCGACGGCGCGCTCGAGCGCGATGACCACGCCGAAGAATCCGCCGATCATCAACGGTCCGTGCAGCGACGAGACCGACGCGGCGATTTCGGGGACGCGATAACCGAGTCGCGCGAGTCCCGCCGCGACGCCGACGACGAGGCCGACGAAGCCGAGCGCGAGCAGCGGGGCGCGCTGCAGCGGCCGCAGGTCGCCGCTCATCGACCCCGTCAGAAGCTCCAGCCGAAGTGCTCCTTCGCGATGCCGCTCATCTTGTCCGGCGTCCACGGGGGATCCCAGACGAGCCGCACGTCGACGGCCGTGCCGACGGGAACGATCGCGCCCACGACGTCGCGCGCCTGCTCGACGATCATGTCCGTCATCGGGCACGCGGCCGTGGTCATCGTCATGTCGACGTGAACGGCGCCGGGCGCGACTTCCACGAGGTAGACCAAGCCGAGATCGACGATGTTCATCCCCGCCTCGGGATCGTCCACCTGCCGCAGCGCTTCGCGCACCGCTTCGTCGTCGGGCATGTCCATCGGGTCCAATCCTTGCTCTCGCGGCATCATTATCGCAAGCTTGCGGCAAGGGAAGATCCTTTTCCTTGATGTGCAGCAAGGCCGTCCCGGCGCCGATTGGGGATAACCCCGGTGCCGCGGGCGGGTCCGCGAATCCGACGCGGCAGCATGGTCAACCAACCCGAGGCCCAGTCCATTGGCTCCCACTCCATCGCAAGGCCCGGCGAGCGCGCGCGCCGCGGCGGATCCGCTGCACCCGGTCAGGCTGCTGCTCGTCAATCCCCGCTTCCCCGAGAGCTTCTGGAGCTTCCGCTGGGCGATCGAGGAGATTCTCCCGCGCAAGCGCGCGATCAATCCGCCGCTCGGCCTCGCGACGCTCGCCGCGCTGTGCCCGCCGCACTGGGAGGTCACGATCGTCGACGAGAACGTCGAGTCGATACCGCTCGCGCCGCAGGCCGACATCGTCGGCATCTGCGGGATGGGCGTGCAGCACCCGCGGCAGCGCGAGCTCCTCGAGTATTACCGCGCGCGCGGTTACTTCGTCGTGGCGGGCGGCAGCTTCGCGTCGCTGTGCCCCGAGCGCTTCGAATCGATCGCCGATACGGTGATCTGCGGCGAGGCCGAGTACATCTGGCCGCGGTTCTGTCGCGATTTCGCCGCGGGGACCGCGGCCCCGCTCTACCGGGAGACGGGAACCGTCGCGCTGACCGACTCGCCGACACCCCGCTTCGACCTGCTGAAGCTCGAGGCGTACACGACGGTGACGCTGCAGTTCTCCCGCGGCTGTCCGTTCATGTGCGAGTTCTGCGACATCATCGTGATGTTCGGTCGCAAGCCGCGCTGGAAGAGCAATGACCAGGTCGGCCGCGAACTCGATGCGCTGCGCCTGCGCGGCGTGCGCAACGTGTTCTTCGTCGACGACAACCTGATCGGCAACAAGAAGGCCGCGAAGGCGCTGCTCGCTTTTCTCGTCGACTACCAGGAACGTCACGATTACCGCTTCACGTTCGGCACCGAGGCCTCGCTCAACCTCGCGAGCGACGCCGAGCTCCTGCGGCTGTTCCGCGCCGCGAATTTCGCGTGGGTGTTCATCGGCATCGAGTCCGCGGACACCGAGAGCCTGAAGGAGGCGCGCAAGGGCCAGAACCTGCAGGAGGACACGCTCGTCGCCGTGCGCAGGATCTACGCCCACGGCATCGACGTGCTCGCCGGGTTCATCGTCGGCTTCGATAACGACTCCCCCGCCACGTTCGACGTCCAGCGGCGCCTGATCGTCGACTCGGGCATCTCGGCGGCGATGGTGGGACTGCTCACCGCGCTGCCCCGCACCCCGCTCCACGAACGGCTCGCGCGCGAAGGGCGGTTGATCGTCGACGCCGACGACACGAACAATACGCGGCTCGGCACGAACGTGATCCCGAAGCGGATGAGCTACGACGCGATGATCGACGGCTACCGGGCGCTCTACCAGCGGCTCACGTCCGATCGCGGCATCGCCGATCGGGTGCGCAACAAGATGCGCTACCTGCGCGACCCGGTCTATCACGGCGAATACTCGGCGCGCGAGCGCGTCGGCATCGTCCTGCGGCTGGTGACGCGGGGGGTGCTGCGCGGCGGTCCTGCGCGCGCCTGGCACTTCCTGCGCAGCGTCCCCTGGCGCAGCCCCGCGAAGATGCCGCTCGCCGTCGTCGACTGGATCGCCGGGCTCGCGATGCGCGATTACGTCCGGCGCCGCTTCGGCGCCGCGCTCGATGCGCGCCGCTCGACGCTCGCGTCACGCGCCGAACGGCTGCGGCGCGCGCTTCGTGTCCACGTCGACCGGGGTGCCGCGCTGGTCTCCTTCGATGCCGCCGCCGCGGCGCTGCCGCGCATCACCGTCTCGATCCGCGGCGCGCTCGACCGCGCGTTCTTCGTCCGTCTGACCCGCCACGTCGATCGGCTGCTCGCCAAGACGCCGTCGAGCCTGACGCTGCGTATCGACGCGCTCGGCGCGGCCGACGTGTTCCGTCTCCAGCGACTGCTGCGCCGGCTCGCGCCGCACGGCGACCGGATCTCGATCGTCCTGCACGAGCGCGTGCGCAGCCTCGTGCGCGTCGACTCGTCGATCTTTCACCTCGTGCTGCCCGGCAGCGGCACCGCGGCCGCTTCCGCGTGACGCGGAGGCCGGCCGCGGGCTCGCGCGAGCGGTCGTTTCGCCCGCCGGAGCGTCAGAGTCTGAGCAGGAACGGAATCCGCTGCGACGGCGCGAAGCCGGTGGCGTAGAGGAAGCCGAGCAGCGCGAGATCGTGCGGCGCGACCATCGTCTCGACGCGCTCGATGCAAAGCGCCCCGAGATTGACGAAGAGCTGCGACAGCAGCGCGTGCCCGACGCTGCGATGGGCGTAATCGGGATCGACGCCGATCGTGTCGAGGATCGCCACCGGCTCGGTGCGCCCGAAGTCGCCCAGGTCGACGCGCGCCATCAGGAAGCCGACGGCGACGTCGTCGACGCGCGCACACAGCGATACGCGAATCGCCGAATCGAGCATCGCTTCCGCCAGCTTGCGCCGCATGTAATCGCGCCGGTCGCTCCCGGTGATCGCGTGGTCGATCCGCAGCACGTCGGGAAGGTCGGTCGCTTCCATCGCACGGATCTCGGCGATGTCGCGCGCGAGCTGCTCGAAGTCGTTGGCGCTCGCGCCGGCGTAGTTGATCTCGTGCGGCGGCGTGTCCGCTGCCAGCGTGACGGGGACGGCATCGCGCTCCGGCACGTAGCCGCCACCCGCGACGGCGCAATCGACGATGTGGTTGGGGGCGAGGGTAAAGCCGTTTTCGTCGAGCCAGCGCACCATCGCGTGATCGTTCCAGGCGGCCTGCGTGCGCACTTCGGCGATCCCGCGCCGGCGTGCGTCCTCGACGAGCGCGGCGAGCAGGCGCCGACCGATCCCGGCGCCCTTGGCGTCGTGACGCGCGCCGATCGCCTCGAGCCAGAGCGTGCGCTCCGCGCGCCCGAACTCGCCCTCCAGCACGCGCGCAAGCACGTAACCGGCCAGCGCGTCGTCCTCGGTGGCGGCGAACTGGACGTGCGCCTGCGGCTCGCGCACGGCCGCCGCCAGCCGGCGCTCGAAATACGGACGCCGCGGCCGGCCCTCGGTCACGGCATCGATGGCGACGACGGCGTCGAGGTCCGCGCGCGCAAGGCGGCGCACGGCGCTGTGGCGAACGGCAACGATATCCATGGCAGTCCTCGTTCCGGGATCAGTTTGCCGCGTACGCGAACATCAGTGCTCCGCGTACGCGAACGCAAGCTCGCGGTCGTCGGCTTCGTCGAGCAGATCGTCGAGCAACGGCAGCAGCGCCATCGTCTCCTTCTGGATGTGCGCGACCTGCCGCTCGACCATCTCGAGCGCGCCGCGCTTGAGCGCGCTCCAGCCGGCGTCGTCCAGCGTGCCGGCCGCCGCGGCGCTCGCGAGCGGCGCGAGCTCGCGCGCGACGGCGCGAATCGCCTCGTGCTCCTCGGCGAGCAGCGCCGCCATGTCGCCGTCGCCCGCATCGGACATCCGCGGGAAGAGCTCCCGTTCCTCGAAATCGAAGTGACGGCTGATGTCCTGCTCGATATGGCGGCCCAGCGCACCGGCGAGCTGCGCGAGCGCGGCGTCGCCCGCATTGCCGGTCCGGGGAGCGCGCGCGAACGCCTGCTCGACGCGGCCCAGCAGCTCGAGGTTGGCGCGGTGCTCGTCGTCGAGCGCGCGGCTCACCTGGCATCGATAATTCATCGTCGGCCTTCGAGGGGAAGCGAACGCACGTTAGCACCGGCCCGCGCCGGCGCCATTGATCGGCGTCAAGCCGCCACCGCGCCCGCCTTCGCCGCGAGATTCGCCTCGACCATCCGCTTGACCACCGTCGCGAAGAAGACGCAAAACGCGATCGCCCCGATCGTTCCCGCCGCCGCGCCCGCGCGCACGAGCCAGGGGCTGTCGGCCCCGATCGCGGCACCCAGTGCGCCGAGCGCCGCGAGATGGCACACGTAGTGGACGCGCAAGGCCGGCCCCGCCCCGAGCGAGGACGGCGTGGGCGGCAGATGCCGGCCGCGGGCCGCGTGCATCGACGCGAGGAACGGCACGATCCGCTGCAGGATCCCGAGCAGGAACGTCAGGAGCCAGCCGACGATCAGCGCGAGCCCGAACAGCGTTCCCATGCCGTCGAACGGCACGTTCGCGGCCACGCCGAGCGCGGCGGCGAGGCTCGCGCCAAGCATCGCCCAGCCGATGCGCACGAGACGAAACGAGCGGCCGAGATCGCGGCGCATGCCGGTGCGCAGCGCCGCGAGCATCAGGCGCAGGTGCAGCGCGACCGCGACCGACCCGACGGCGACGGCAGTCACGCGCAGCGCGACGACGGCGACGCCGAACGCCGCGACGGCCCCCAGCACCAGCGCGACGATCGCGAGCGCGCACGACGCGAGCGCCTGCCGCTCGTCGGGCGGCTGCGACAACGCGAACATCGGCACGACGATGTAGGAGAGCCCGAGCGCGAGCATGCCCATGAAGCCGTAGCCGGCAAACGGCACATGCAACGCCAGCGCCGCGCCGCGCGGCAATGCCGGCGCGCCGACGTAGCTCAGCGCAAGCGACAGCGCGGCGATCAGCACGATCGCGAGCGAGCCCCATGCCGCCCAGCCGTGCGCGACGACCGCGGGCATGCCGCGCGCGCCGAACAGGTTGCGGGCGAGCACGACCGCATAGATCGCAAGCGCGAGCGCGACGAGCAGCGCGCCCGCCACGAGCAGCGGCGCCGACGCGAGACCCATGCCGGCGGCGGCCACCGCGACGCCCGGCGTGTAGAGCCACCAGATCAATGCGGGCGCGTGCCGCGAGTGCACCGATTGGCGCGTCGCGACCGGAAAGAGCTGCATGCTCGCGCCGAGCGCCGTCATCACCAGCACGCCCAGTGTCAGCAGATGCAGCGACGCGAGCGGCCAGCCCAGACCGCCGCGAAAGCGCGGCGCGCCGTCGGCGCCCGCGAGCAGGGTCAGCCACGCGCCGAGGTGGAACACGACGGCGGCGCCGAAGTAGCGAAACGGAATCGATGCCGGCAGCAGCCGCCCGATGGCGCCGCCGAGGAACGCGGCCGGGGTCGTCTTCGCCTTGCGCCTCGGAGGCTCGTCGCCGCGTTCGGCGCGCGGCCCACGCTGCGCCTCGCGCGGCGCGAAGCTCTGGACGCGCGGGGCGTCCGCCGGCGTAGGCCGCTCTCCCGTCATCGCGTCATGCCGCGCGCTCGAGCCGCAGGCGCACTTCCCCGGCGGGCGCGTCGATCCGCGTGGCGCTCCAGCCGATCTCGGCCAGCTCGGGATAGAGGAATTGCGGATCGCGCTCGTGATGGACGACGACCGGCGTCGCATCGCGGAGCGATTTCACGAGCGCGAGTATCGTCACGAGCGGCTGCGGCGGCGGCAACCCGCGGACGTCGACGTGGATGCCGTCGGCCTCGACCCAGCGCTTGGCGCGACCCTCCTGGACGGGCCGATTCGCGCCTCGGGGCTGCCGATCAATCACGTCGCTCCTCGAGCGCCTTCGCGCCGACGATGAGCTTCAGCACCTCGCTCGCACCCTCGTAGATGCGCAGCGCCCGGATCTCGCGGTACAGCCGCTCGACGGTGACGCCCCGCACGACCCCGAGGCCGCCGAACAACTGCACGGCGGCGTCGATCACCTGCTGCGCCGATTCGGTCGCGAAGAGCTTCGCCATCGACGCCTCGCGCGTCACGCGGCGCCCCAGCGTATCCCGCGTCCACGCGGCGCGATAGACGAGGAGCGCCGAGGCGTCGATCGCGACGGCCATCTCGCCGAGCTTCGCCTGCGTCAACTGGAAGTCGGCGAGCGCGCGGCCGAAGAGGCGCCGCTGCCGCGCGCGCGCGATCGCCTCGTCGGCGGCACGACGCGCGAAGCCGAGCGCCGCCGCCCCCACCGTGGTGCGGAACAGGTCGAGTGTCGCCATCGCGATCCGAAAGCCGTCGCCGGGCTGGCCGAGCAGCCGATCGGCGCCCACGCGGCAGCTCGCAAGACGCAGCGTGCCGAGCGGATGCGGTGCGCTGACGTCGATGCGCTCCGATGCGTCGAGCCCGGGCGCGCTCGCGTCCACGACGAACGCCGAGAGCCCCCGCGACGGCTTCTCGGGTGCCGCGTCGGTGCGCGCGAACACGACGTAGAAATCGGCGAGGCCGCCGTTGGAGATCCACGTCTTCACGCCGTCGAGGCGCCAGGTGCCGTCGCCGTTGCGCGCGGCCGTCGTGGCGATCGCCGCGACGTCGGAGCCGGCATCCGGCTCGGACAGCGCGAAAGCGGCGATGCGCGTGCCGGCGCACACGCCGGGCAGCGCCGCGCGCTTCTGCGTCTCGTCGCCGAACAGCGTGATCGGCGCGCTGCCGAGTCCCTGCATCGCGAACGCGAAATCCGCGAGCCCGTGCGCCCGCGCGAGCGTCTCGCGCGCGAGACAGAGGCTGCGCACGTCGACGTGCTCGCGCGCGCCGCCATACGCCGCCGGCACGCAGGCGCGCAGCAGCCCGGCGTGTCCGAGCGCACGCACCAGCGCGCCGACGGTGCGATAGACCGCGTCGGAACCCTCGCCCGCGTCCTCGACCAGCGGCGGCAGCGCGCGCGCCGCCCAGCCTTCGACGTCGGCCGCGAACGTGCGATGCGCCTCGTCGAAGAACGGCCACTCGAGGAAGCTCGGATCGGGCATGCGTGCGGGTGTCGAAGCGTTGCGAAGTCGCCGGACCGCGCCGCTCCCGCGCATCGGAGCGCGGCGCCGTCGTGCCGCGTCAATCGCCCTCGAACACCGGCTTCCCCTTGGCGACGAACGCATGATACGCGCGCTCGAAATCCTTCGTCTGCATGCAGATCGCCTGCGCCTGCGCTTCCGCCTCGATGCATTCGCCGAGCCCGCTCGCCCATTCCTGCCACAGCATCGTCTTCGTCATCGCATGGCCGAACGTCGGGCCGTCGGCGAGGCTTTGCGCCATCGCCGTCGCCTCGTCGAGCAGCGCCTCGGGCGCGACCAGGCGGTTGTGGAAGCCGAAGCGCTCGGCCTCCTCGCCGCCGACGACGCGGCCCGTGTAAAGCAGGTCGGCCGCGCGCGACAGGCCGATCAGCCGCGGCAGCAGCGTGCACGCGCCCATGTCGGCGCCGGCGAGCCCGACGCGCACGAACAGGAACGCCAGCTTGCTGCGCGCCGTCGCGTAGCGCAGGTCCGAGGCGCAGGCGATCATCGCGCCGGCGCCGGTGCACACGCCGTCGATTGCGGCGACGATCGGCTGCGGGCATTCCCGCATCGCCTTCACGAGCTCTCCGGTCATGCGCGTGAAGCGCAGCAGGCCCGGCATGTCCATCGCGACGAGCGGTCCGATGATCTCGTGCACGTCGCCGCCGGAGCAGAAGTTGCCGCCTTCGCCGGTGATGACGAGCGCCTTGACGTCGCTCGCATGCGCGAGCTTGCGGAACAGCGCCCCGAGCTCCGCGTACGACTCGAACGTCAGCGGGTTCTTCTTGTCGGGCCGGTTCAGCGTGATCGTCGCGACCTTGCCGCGCGTCGCGTAGCGGAAGTGCTTCGCCTCGTACCCGGCCAGCGGGATCTGTTGCATCGTGCTCTCCTGTCAACCCACCATCGTCAGGCCGCCGCTGACGCTCAGCACCTGCCCCGTCACGTACGTCGACTGCGGACCGGCGAAGAAGGCCACCGCATCGGCCACCTCGGAGGGCTTCGCGAAGCGCCGCAGCGGGATCGCCTTCCGGAACGCCTCGAGGTGACCTTCGGGCACCGCCGCGAGCAGCGGCGTGTCCGTCGGACCCGGGCACACGCAATTGACGTTGATGCCGTGGCGCGCGGTCTCGCGCGCGAGCGACTTCGTGAACGCGATCAGCCCGCCCTTGGCGCCAGCATAAACCGTCTCGCCCAGGCTGCCGACCCTGCCCGCGTCGCTCGCGATGTTGACGATGCGCCCGCTCTTGCGCTCCAGCATCGGCGGCAGCAGCGCCTTCGCGAGCGTCATCGGGCCGACGAGATTGAGCGCGATCAGCTTGTCCCACAGCTCCGGCGTGCCTTCCCAGAACGGATGCGTGCGGCCCCAGCCGGCGCCGTTCACCAGGATGTCGACCGCGCCGTAGCGTGCGCGCACCGCCTCGGCGAACGCCGCGATCGACGCCGGATCCGTCATGTCGACGGCGATGAAATCGGCCGTTCCGCCGCGCTCGCGCAGCGCCGCCGCCGCCTTCTCGCCGCCTTCGCGGTCGATGTCGGCGATGACGACGCGTGCGCCCTCCGCGGCGAGCGCCTCCGCCGTCGCCCGCCCGATGCCCGATGCGGCGCCGGTGACGACGGCAACCTTGTCCTGCAGGTCCATCGATGTCTCCTTGTCGTTCATGCCGCCGTCCGCGGCCGGTCCAGGAACGCCGAGACGCGCTCGAGCGTCTGCGGCGACGAATAGAGCGCGCGCGTCGCGGCGATCTCGGCCGCGTACCCGGCATCCGGGTCGCGCAGCGCGAGAGTGATGCAACGCTTGCTCGCAGCGAGCGCTTCGCGCGGATGCGCGGCGATGCGTGCAGCGAGTTGCGCGGTCCAGTCGGCGAGCGTCGCGGCGGGATGGGCCCACTGGACCAGCCCGATCCGCAGCGCCTCGGTGCCGTCGATCGCCTCGCCGCCGAGGATCAGGCGGCGCGCGACCCCGGCGCCGCAAAGCGCGGTCAGGCGCTGCGTCCCGCCCGCCGCGGGCAGCAGGCCGAGCCCGACCTCGGGCAGCGCGAGCCTCGCCTGCTCCGCGGCGACGCGCAGATCGCACGCGAGCGCCAATTCGAGCCCGCCGCCGAGCGCGGCGCCGCCGATTTCGGCGAGCGTCACGAACGGCGCGCGCTCGAGGCGCGCGAACACGCGCTGCATGTCGCGCACGACGCCGACCATCGTCTCGGCGCCGGCCGCTCCTCCGATGCACGCGCGCATCAGCGCCAGGTCCGCGCCGGCGCAGAACGCCTTCTGCGCGCTGCGCAAATGCAGCAGCGACACCGTCGCATCGTCCTCCGCTTCGGCGACGAGCGCGTCGAGCCGCGCGAGCAGCGCTGCGTCGATCGCATTGACCGGCGGGCGCGCCAGCGTCGCGACGAGCACGCGGCCGCGGCGTTCAGCGACGAGCATGCTGCGCCTCCCCGGCATCGGCCGCGATCCCGTCGCTCGCGAACGCGACGTGCAGGTCGCGCAGTTGCCGCCGCAGCAGTTTTCCGGTCGCCGTCCGGGGCAGCGACTCCACCTGGTGGAGCCAATGCGGCCGCTGATAGGGCGGCAGCCGGTCGGCGTGCTCCCGCAGCGCGGTGGTGTCGAGCGTCGGCGCGCCCGGCCGTGCGACGAAGAACAGCGCCACCGCGTCGACGCCGTCGGCGTCGGGCACGGTGATCGCGGCGGCTTCCACGACCTCGGGACAGGCGAGCGCGAGCTGCTGCTCGAGCTCGATCAGGTCGACCCAGCGGCCGTGCACCTTCACGAGCGAATCCTCGCGCCCGGCGAAGCGCCAGCCGCCGTCGGCGGCGCGCTCGAACAGGTCCGACGGCGCGAAGCCGCCGGCGCGGAAGTGCTCGGCCTGTGCGTCGGGGCGATTCCAGTAGCCGAGCGCCACCGTCGTGCCGCGCACGAGGATGCGGCGCGGTCCGCGCGGCGCCGCCGCTTCGGGCGCGGGACCGGGCGCCTCGTCGTCCAGCGCACGGACTTCGATGCCGGGCGACGCGCGCAGTCCCCGACCGTCGTCGCGGTCGACCAGCACCAGCACGAGCGTTTCGGAGGCGCCGAAGCCGTTGACGATCGTCATGCCGGTCTGCCGCTTCCACTCGTCGCGCAGGCTCGGCGGCAGAGCCTCGCCGGCGGAAACGCACAGGCGCACGCCGCACTGCGCAAGCTGCGCGGCGAGCCCTTCCTTCAGCAGGTTGCGATAGAGCGAGGGGACGCTGAACAGCACGTTCGCGCGCCGCGCCATCGCCGTGGCCACGACGCCCTGCGCCGTCGGCCATTGCGGGTCGAGGATCACCGTCGCGCCGAGCTTGAGGCCGGTGAAGATGCTGTTCGCGAGCGGATAGGAGAAGAAGAGCTTGGAGCTCGCGTAGATGCGGTCGGCGGCGGTGAGCCCCAGCCGCTCGCGGCCCACGCGCTCGATCTCGAGCGCGATCCGTTGCGGATGCACGACCGCTTTCGGCCGCCCGCTCGTCCCCGACGAATGCACCCATAATGCCGGCTCCTCGGACTGCATCGGCTCCGCCGGGCACGGCGGCGCCTCGGTAACCGCCGAGCGCCACTCGGGAAGCGACACGAGCTCGGCGCTCCAGGGCGCCGGCGTATCGTCGCCGGTATCTGCGAGGATGAAGCGAAAACCGGCCGCATCGAGGATCGCGCGCCACTCGACCGCCGGGACGCGCGGATTGACGCCGACCGCGACGCCGCCCGCCCAGATCACGCCGAGGTAGGCGACGACCCAGTCGAGGCCGTCGGGCAGCTTGACCGCGACGCGCTCGCCGCGCTGCAAGCCGCGGGCGCGCCACGCCGCGCCGGCGCGGGCGACGCGCTCGCGCAGCTCGCCGCGCGTCAGCCGCTCGTTGCCGCACATGAGCGCGATGCGCTCGCCCGCGTGCTCGGCCAGCAAGGCCTGCGCCGCATTCATCGGCAGCGACGATGCCGCGACCGCGACGGATTCGCGCTCCGCGGCTTCGGTGCCGAGCAGTCCGGGCTTGCCGGCGCGCCAGCGCGCATACTCGGTCTCGAGCAGGGCCACGTGATCCCGCTCCTCGGCGGCGAGCTCGCGATAGAGCTCGCGCCCGGCGGAGTCGGGTGCTGCGCTCGCGGCGCTCGCCTCGAAGAACTCCGCGGCGCGCCGCTCCATCCCGATCGCGATGCGGAACAGGTCGTCGGCATCGCCGACGCGCCGCTCGACGCCCGCGAACACGGCGGCGCAATCGATCGCGTACGCGTCGTACACCGGCGCCAGGTCGACGTGATAGCGGCGCGCCAGCGTGTCCATGTGCCCGCGCTCCATCGCGGCGAAGCGGCCGAACAGCTCGCGCAGCGCGGGATCGCTCGTGCTCGCCGCGGCGCGGTGGTAGAACGCCTGGCCGCCGAGCTCGATCTCGAACGCCTTGCGCACGGCCCCCATGGCGGTCGCATCGTCGACCGGCCCGAGCTCGAAGCGCTCGAGCGCGGCCCCGCACAGCGGACAGCCGCCGTACGGGAACGCGAAGCCCTCGCTCACCTTCGCGCAGGACGTGCAACGCCAGCGCAGCGTCGCGCTCGCGCAGCAGATGTAGGCCTCGCCGTCGTCATCGAGAGGGGAATGGCATTTGGGACACAGCATCGCGTCCTCCTCAAGGAACCCGCTCGGCGGGAAGCGGGCTCGGTGGTACGAAGGCCGCGATGTCGGCCGCGCTCGGCGGCCAGCTCGCGCGGCCTTGCGCAAGCCAGGCGGCGATCGCCCGCGCGGCGCGGCGGCCGGCGCTCATCGCGAGGATCACCGTCGCGCCGCCGGTGACGATGTCGCCGCCGGCGAAAACGCCGGCAAGATTCGTTGCCTGCGTCACATCGTCGGCGATCACGTAGCCCCACTTGCCGAGCGCCAGCCCGCGCGTCGCCTGGCCGACGATCGGGTTCGCTTTCGTGCCGAGCGCGTAGATCACGGTGTCGCAGTCCCATTCGACGAACTCGCCCAGCGGCACCGGTGCGCGGCGGCCGCGCGCATCGGGCTCGCCGAGCGTCATCTTCTGCACGCGGATCGCGCGCACGTTGCCGGCGTCGTCGACGAGGATCGCCGCCGGCGCATGCAGGAACGAGAACTCGACGCCCTCCTCGCGCGCGTGGCGCAGCTCCTCGACGCGCGCCGGCGCCTCGGCTTCCGAGCGCCGGTACACGCAGCGCACGCTCGACGCGCCGAGCCTGCGGGCCACGCGCAGGCAGTCCATCGCCGTGTTGCCCGCGCCGATGACGACGACGTTGTCGCCAAGACCGGTCGGCGTGTCGCGGTACGGGAACTGATCCCCGCCCATCAGGTTCACGCGGGTCAGGAACTCGTTGGCCGAGAACACCTGTCCGGCGGACTCGCCCGGGATGCCGAGGAACGTCGGCGAGCCCGCGCCGGCGGCAATGAACACCGCGTCGTAGCCCATCGCGCCCATCAGCTTGTCGATCGTGAACGTCTTGCCGATCACCTTGTTCGTCTCGAAGCGCACGCCGCTCTCGGCGAGCCGGCGGACCTCGCGCTCGATGATGTCGCGCGGCAGGCGGAACGACGGAATGCCGTAGCGCAGCACGCCGCCGACGACGTGCAGCGCCTCGTAGACGGTGACCTCGGCGCCGTACTTGACGAGATCCGCCGCGGCCGCGAGCCCGCCCGGTCCGGAGCCGACGATCGCGACGCACCCGAGCGCGCGCTCGAAGCGCGGCGGCTCGCCCTTGACCGGGCGCGCGTGATCGCCGACGAAGCGCTCGAGGCGGCCGATCGCCACCGGCTCCATCTTCGCCTTCACGAGGACGCACTGCGCCTCGCACTGGCTTTCCTGCGGGCAGACGCGGCCGCAGACGGAGGGAAAGATGCTCGACTCGTGGATCGCCGCCGCGGCCTCGTCGACGTTGCGCACGAGGAGATGGCGAATGAAGCGCGGGATGTCGATGCTGACCGGGCAGCCGTCGATGCAGGTCGGCTTCGCGCACTGGATGCAGCGCTCCGCCTCGCGCAGCGCCGCGGCCCAGCCGTAACCGAGGTTCACCTCGCCGAAATGCTGCGACCGCTCGACGGGGTCGCGCTCGGGCATCTTCACCTGGTGGCGCTCGAGCGCCGCGTATTTCTTGTACGTCCGCTTGCCGTCGACGATCAGCTTCTGCTCGAGGCTGCAGACGTGCGCCTGGTCCTCGCGCGCCTTCGACTCCTCGCGCTGGAACCGCTTCTGCCGGGCGAGCAGCTCGGCGAAGTCGATCTGATGCGCGTCGAAGTCGGGACCGTCGACACACGCGAACTTCACTTCGCCGCCGACGGTGACGCGGCACGAGCCGCACATCCCGGTCCCGTCGACCATCACGGTGTTGAGCGACACCAGCGTCCTCACGCCGTGCGGCCGCGTCGTCTCGGTGCACGCCTGCATCATCGGCATCGGGCCGATCGCGACGACGAGATCGGGCCGCTCGCGCTCGAGGAGCTCCGCGAGCGCGGCGGTCACGAAGCCCTGCCGGCCTGCGCTGCCGTCGTCGGTGCAGACGATGAGCTCGTCGCTCCATGCGGCGAGCCTGTCCTTCCAGAAGACGAGGTCCGCGCTGCGAAAGCCGACGATGCAGGTCGTGCGGTTGCCGGCCTGCTTGAAGGCGCGCAGTTGCGGATACACGGGCG
The DNA here is from genome assembly GCA_036375455.1 of Casimicrobiaceae bacterium. Taxonomy (GTDB): domain Bacteria; phylum Pseudomonadota; class Gammaproteobacteria; order Burkholderiales; family Casimicrobiaceae; genus VBCG01. Next base: position 23,880 of record DASURV010000029.1, read on the forward strand.
CGACGCCGAGCCCGCCGCCGACGAGCACGACGTGGCCGACGTTGCCGATATGCTGCGGCAGGCCGAGCGGCCCGACGAAGTCGTCGAACGCGTCGCCCTCGGCGTAGTCGTCGCGCATTTCGAGCGTCGTCTTGCCGAGCGCCTGCACGACGAGGGTAACCGTGCCGCGCTGGCGATCGAAGTCGGCGACGGTGAGCGGTATGCGCTCGCCGCCGTCGCGCAGGCGCAGCATGACGAAATGACCGGGCTCCGCCGCCTGCGCGACGTCGGGCGCGTCGATTTCCCAGAGAAACGCGTTTTCCGAGAACTGCTCGCGACGGGCGATCCGGTACACGGCGCGCTCGATCAGGCGGCCGCCAGGTCGCGGAGCAGTCGCTGCGCGAGCACCGCTGCGACCTGGCGGCGATAATTCGACGCCGTGACGGTCGTGCGCATCGGGCTCACCTGCTTCGCGACCAGCTTGCCGAGCAGCGCGAGCGTCGCGTCGTCGACGACGCGGCCGGCGAGCGCGTCGGTGCCCGAGAGCAACAGAGGATGCGAGTTCGTGCCGGTCAGCGCGATCGCGAGCCGCGCGATCCGGCCGCCTTCGAGCGCAAGCGCGACGGCGACGCCCGCGAGCGGGAAGTCGAACGTGCCGCGCACGCGCCCCTTGCGGTAGCCGGAAACGCCGGCGGCGGCGGGCGGCAGGTGCACGGCAACGAGCAATTCACCCGGCGCGAGCGTCAGGTGCGCCGCGCCGTCGTCGCGATAGAGCTCGGCGAGCGGAATCCGGCGCGTGCCCGACGCGGAGGTGAGCTCGACCTCGGCGCCGTGCACGAGCAGCGCCGGCGCGAGATCGCCGCTGAACGCCGCGTGGCAGCGCTTGCCCTGCGGCGCGACGTGGCAGGTGTCGCCGCCGCGCTTGAGGCACCAGTGGTTCGCCTCGCGCCACCACGCGCTCTGGTTGTAGAACACGCAGCGTGTGTCGAGGCACAGGTTCCCGCCGACGGTGCCGGCGTTGCGATGCGCCGGCGCGGCCACTTCGGCGGCGGCCTCGCCGATCGCCGGGTACTCCGCCGCGATGCGCCGATCGGCGGCGAGACGCGCGAGCGTCACGCCGGCGCCGATGACGCGCGACGGCGTGTCGAAGGCGATCGTGTCGAGGGCGGCGATCGCGCTCACGTCGACGAGCGTCGACGGAGCCTCGATGCCGCGGCGCAGGTTCGGCACGAGGTCGGTGCCGCCCGCGACGATGCGCGCGCCCGGCGCGGCGAGCCACGCGGCCGCCTCGGCGACGCTCGTCGCACGCTTCAGCTCGAATGCGGCGATGCCTTCCATCTCAGCTCCTCTGCGCGCGCGCCGCGGCAAGACGCTCCGCGCGGCGCTTCTCGACTATCGCGTCGAGCACGCGGTCGGGAGTCGCCGGCAGCTCGTGCAGGCGAATGCCGATCGCGTCGGCGATCGCGTTGGTGAGCGCGGGCGGAAAGCCGTGCAGCGCGCCCTCGCTCGCTTCCTTCGCGCCGAACGGGCCGAGCGGGTCGCGACTCTCGACGAGATGCACGTCGATCGGCGGCGACTCGGCGATCGTCGGAATCCGGTAGTCGAGGAAGTTCGGCCGCAGCGCGAGGCCCTCGTGGTACTGCGTCTCCTCCTGCAGCGCCTGCCCCATGCCCATCCACACGGCGCCCTGTACCTGTCCGGTCGCGGCGAGCGGATTGATCGCGAAGCCGCAGTCGTGCGCGACCCAGACGCGCTCGACCCTCACGGCGCCGGTGTCCTCGTCGACGCTGACCTCCACGACCAGCGCCGCGTACGAGAATCCCGCCGTCGAGCCGACGGCGGCGCCGCGGAACTTGCCGCCCTGCGTTTCAGGCGGCGTCGACCACGTACCCTTGACCGTCAGCGTGCCGGTCTCCGCCAGCGCGGCGCTGACGACCGACGCGAAATCGAGGCCGCGATCGGCGCCGCGCACGCGACAGCCTTCGCCGAGCCACTCGACCTCGTCGACCGGGACGTCGAGCCGCTTCGCCGCGGCGGCGATCAGCACGTCAAGCAGCGCCTGCGCCGCGCGCAGCGCCGCGTTGCCGACCATGAACGACACCCGCGACGAATACGAGCCGTTGTCCTTCGGCGTCAACGCGCTGTCGGCCGCGACGACGCGGATGCGCGCAAGCGGCAGCATCAGCACCTCGGCGGCGATCTGCGCGAGCAGCGTCGAGCTGCCCTGGCCGATGTCGGACGCGCCGGTCAGCAGCGTGATGCCGCCGTCGAAATCGAGCTTCAGGTTGACGACAGCGTGCGGCTCGCCGCTCCAGTGCACCGGCTTCGCCGAGCCCGACACGTAATGCGAGCACGCGATGCCGAGGCCGCGCCCGCGCGGCAGCCGGCCGCGCCGCTCGCGCCAGCCGGACGCCTGCTCGACCCAGTCGAGGCACTCCGGAATGCCGTAGGAATTGACCTGCAGGTCGTTCAGCGTCCGGTACGGCGGCTCGATCAGGTTGGCGCGGCGCACCGCGAACGGATCGAGCGCGAGCTCGGCCGCCATCGCGTCGAGCAGCGCCTCGAACGCGTGACGCGCGTCCACCGCGCCGTGGCCGCGCATCGCGCCGCACGGCGGCGTGTTCGTGTAGATGCGAAACCCGCGGTAGCGCACGGCGCCGACGCTGTAGAGCGCGTGCAGCAGCGCTCCGGCGTAGAGGATCGTGACGAGCCCGTAGCCGCCGTAGGCGCCGCCGCGTTGGACGATCTCGCAGTCGACGGCGGTGATCGCGCCGCTCTTCTTCATGCCGAGCTTCAGCCGGATGTCGGTCTCCGGACGGCCGCGGTGGGTGAGGAAGCTGTCCTCGCGCGACTGCTCGGTGCGCACGGTCCCGCCGGCGGCGCGCGCGAGCGCGCCGGTGATGATCTCGAAGTTGAGCGGCTCGACGCGATGGCCGAAGCCGCCGCCGACGAACGGCTTGACGACGCGCACCTGCGCGCTGTCGATGCCCAGGCATTGCGCGAGCGTCAGGTGCAGGTAGTACGGCACCTGCGTCGTCGACTGGCTCGTGAGCCGCCCGCGCTCCGGCTCGTAGCTCGCGAGCGCGCAGTTGAGCTCGATCTGGCCGTGCGCGACCTCGGCGTAATGGAACGTCTGCTCGCGCACGAGGTCGGCCGCCGCGAAGCCGGCGTCGACGTCGCCGAATGTCTGGTCGACCTCGCGCTCGACGTTGCCCGGCTTCTTCTCGTGCAGCCGCACGGCGTCGGCGGCGCGCGCATCGGCCGCCTTGAAGTACGCCGGCAGCGGCTCGATGTCGAGCACGATCGCGGCGAGCGCCGCCAAGGCAGCCGCGCGATCGACGGCGGCGACGGCAGCCACCGGCTCGCCGCGGTAGCGCACGCGCTCGCGGGCGATCGGCCATTCGTTCTGCGCGATCGGGATCACGCCGTACGGCGCGGCGAAGTCCTCGCCGGTGACGACGGCGCGCACGCCGGGGAGCGCGCGCGCCCGCGCCGTGTCGATGTTGCGGATCACGCCGTGTGCGACCGGGCTGCGCAGGATCATGCCGACCAGCACCTCGCCCGCCGGCAGGTCGGCGGTGTAGCGTGCGCGGCCGGTGACCTTCTCGATGCCGTCGATCAGCGGCGTCGCCTGGCCGATGCTGCGCTCGCGCACCGCACCCGCCGTCGTCGGATTGACGCGCGTGTCCATCGTCCTAGCCCTCCGCCGTCGCCGCGCACGCGCAGCGCACCGACTCGACAATCTTGACGTAGCCGGTGCAGCGGCACAGGTTGCCGCCGAGCGCGGCGCGGATCTCGGCTTCGCTCGGCGCCGGATTGCGCCGCAGCAGCGCCTCGGCGCTCATGATCATGCCGGGCGTGCAGAAGCCGCACTGCGTGCCGAGGTGCTCGTGGAAGGAGCGCTGCAGGCGGCTCATGCGGCCGCCGGTCGAGAGCGCCTCGATCGTCTCGACGTGGCGCCCCGCGACGCTCGCGGCGAGCGTGATGCACGAAAGCCGCGGCTCCCCGTCGACGAGCACCGTGCACGCGCCGCATTCGCCACCGTCGCATCCCTGCTTCGTGCCGGTCAAGCCGGCGGTGCCGCGCAGGTACTCGACGAGCAGCGTGTGGTCGGCGACCGCGTCCTCGCGCGCGCGACCGTTGACGGTGAGCTTGAGCAGGCGCTTCGGCATGTCACGCTCCTTTCGGCCGCAGGTCGCGCACGCGCACCGCCTTGCCCTGCGAGCGCGGAATCTCGCCCGGAGCGCGCATGCACACGTCGACGGTGATGCCGACGAGCGACTTGACGTGGTGCGCGACGTCGCGCGCGACGTCGGGAAAGTCGTCCGCCGGCACGCCGGGCGACGCCTCGACGTCCAGCGTGACGTGATCGAGGCTGCCGCGGCGCTCGACGACGAGCTGGTAGTGCGGCGCGATCCGCGGGCGTCCCACGAGCACCGCCTCGATCTGCGACGGATACACGTTGACGCCGCGGATGATCAGCATGTCGTCGTTGCGGCCCGTCACGCGCAGGATGCGCAGATGCGTGCGGCCGCAGCCGCACGGCTGCGTCGTGATCCGCGTGATGTCGCGCGTGCGGTAGCGCAGCATCGGCAACGCTTCCTTGGTGAGCGTCGTGATGACGAGCTCGCCGGCCTGTCCCTCGGGGAGCGCCTTGCCGGTGTCGGGGTCGATCACCTCGAACAGGAAGTGGTCCTCCCAGCCGTGCAGGCCCGCCTGGCTTTCGCATTCGCACGCCACGCCCGGCCCCATGATTTCCGACAGGCCGTAGATGTCGACCGCCTTCAGCCCCAGGCGGGCCTCGACCTCGTGGCGCATCGCCTCGCTCCACGGCTCGGCGCCGAACAGCCCGACCGCGAGCGCGCTTTGCCGCAGGTCGACGCCCTGCCGCTCGGCGACCTCCGCGATCGCGAGCGCGTACGACGGTGTCGCGCACAGCACGCGCGCGCCGAAGTCGACGATCAGCGAGACCTGCCGCTCGGTCGATCCGCCCGAGACCGGCACGACGACGGCGCCGAGGCGCTCCGCGCCGGCGTGCGCGCCGAGGCCGCCGGTGAAAAGACCGTAGCCGTACGCGTTGTGCACGATGTCGCCGGGACGCGCACCCGCCGCGAAGAGCGAGCGCGCCATCAGCTCCGCCCACCTGTCGAGGTCGGCCCGCGTGTACCCGACGACGGTCGGCTTGCCGGTCGTGCCCGACGACGCGTGCAGGCGCGCGAGCTCGGACACGCCGCAGGCGAACATGCCGAACGGATAGTGGTCGCGCAGATCCGCCTTGACGGTGAACGGCAGCCGGGCGACGTCCGCGAGCGTCGCGATGCCCGTCGCGCCCACGCCCGCCGCGTCGAGCCGCGCCCGGTACATCGGGACGTTCGCGTACGCATTCGCGAGCGTCGCGTTGAGCCGCGCGAGCTGCAGCGCCGCCAGCCGCTCGCGGGGCATCGTCTCGAAGCGCGCGTCGAAACAGCCGCGCGCGCCGATGCCCACCTCCTTCATCGTGATTGCACCCATCGCTGCCTCCCTAGCCGTGAGCGTCGACGGAGCGCCCCGAGTCGCGAAGGGGCGGAGCGTCCCGGCGCGCGCCGCGCACCGGCAGCTTCGCGAGCGCGAAGCCCTGCGTGAACCCGGCACGCATGATCAACGTATATTTGAGGTACCAGCCGCCCGCGACGGCGCAGGCGCCGGCGAGCGCGCCTGCCGCGAGGGCCGCGGTGCCGCCGAGCGCACCCATCGCGATCGTCGCGATCAGCGCGAGCGGCGCGAGGCTCCCGGCCAGATGCAGCACGCGGCCGGCACGGTCGAGCGCGGTCAGCGCGCGCGGGGCAGCGGTGGCGCCGAGCGCGCGGCGATACGCGACCCACGCGATCACGCGCAGCAGCACGAGGCCTGCGAAAAGCGCGAGCGACGCCGGCGTCGCGGCGCCGAGCCAGGGCGATGCGATCAGCAGCAGCCCGCCGCCCTCGGCGAGCCCCGTCAGCACGAGCAGCGGCGCGGCGAGCGGCGCGCGCCACGCCGGAATCCCGCGGGCCGCCTGCAGCATGCGCGCCTGGCAGACGAGGAACGCGACGGCGAGCACCGCGGATGCCCACATGAACCCGGGAACGCGCGCGGCCGCCGCGAGCCCCGCCGGAAACAGCAGCGTCGCGACGAACGCCTCGCGCGACATCCACGACGTCCGCGGATGGAAAAACACGTGCAGCGCGCGCAGCGGCCGTCCCAGCTCGTGCCAGACGCAGAGCAGGCCGGTGCCGACGAGCGCAAGGCCGCAGAGCACGAGCAGCGCGAGCGCGTTGCCGCGCACCCCGGAAAGCGCGGTGAGCACGATCAGGCCTGCGCCGGCGCCGCCGCAGACGAAGTTCGCCGCGGCGCGCGCGTCCCAGCTTCGCTGCTGCGTCGATGCGACGCCATTCATGCGGTCACTCCGTCGGGCGCGACGACTTCCGCGACGAGCGGTGCCGCCGACGCGGCATCGCTCGCGGGTGCCGCCGTCTCGTCCGCACCATCCCAGAGGTAATAGAAGCCGGGGCCCGTGCCGAGCTCCTCGTGCATGCGGAAATGCCGGTTCTCGGCAACGAGGCGCGACACGTTGCTTTGCGGATCGTCGAGGTCGCCGAACGCGAGCGCGTTGGCGATGCACGAGTTCACGCACGCGGGGGTCGCCTCGGGATCGATCCCGGGCGTCTGCCCCTTCGCCATGCCGGCGTCGATGCGCTCGACGCAGAACGTGCACTTCGTCGCCACGCCCAGGCGCGAATCGTCGCGCCGCTTCGCCTCGTTCTCCATCGGCCGGCCGTACGCCGACACCGGCTTCAGCGTCTTGAAGCGCGCCTGGTACGGACACGCGACGGCGCAGTACGAGCAGCCGATGCACAGGTCGTAATCGATCGTCACGATGCCGTCGGCGCGCTTCTTCGTCGCGGTGGTCGGACAGACGTCGGCGCAGGGCGGATCGTCGCAGTGCTGGCAGCCCGTGGGCACGAATACCCGCTGCACGTCCGGGTAGTCTCCGAACTCCATGTCGAGCACGCGGCGCCACTGGACGCCGGGCGGCGTCGCATTGGCGTGCCGGCACGCCGCCGTGCACGTCTGGCAGCCGACGCAGCGCCGCAGGTCCGCGACCATCGCCCAGCGCGTCACGGCTTCTCCCCCGAGGCGAGCGCAGCCGCCCGGCTCGCCTTCGCGAGCTTCACGCGCACGATGTCGGCGCCCGAGCCCGTGGCATCGGTCAGGTCCAGCGACATCGTCGCGAGCGCGTTGAGGCTCGGCACGCCGAAGTCCTTCGCGTACGGCGTCGCCCAGTGATCGAACTGCCCGATCAGCAGCAGCGTGTCGGGGCGGATGCCCTGGCGCAGCACCGCACGCCCGCGCACCGAGCGCCGGGGCGTCGCGATCTCGATCGGATCGCCGTCGCCGATGCCGAGCCGCGCGGCGGTCTGCGCATTGACGATGACGCCGCGATGGCCGGCGACGTTGTCGGCCACTTCCTTGATCAATTGCATGCCGACGTTCCCGCCCCACGCGTACTGCATGCTGCGTGCGGTCAGCAGCCAGAACGGGTAGTCGCGGGGCTGCCCTCCGGCCGTCGTGACCGCGGCCGCCCAGGGCGCGGCGAAATCCTTCCACGCCGGCAGCGCCTGATATTCGTCGAGCTGGCGGTCCCACCAGTGCATGTCGTGCTCGTGCAGCCGGCGCCCGAGCTCGACACCGACGCGCTGCAGCCGCTCCTGGTAGGGCAGCTCGAAGCGCAGGCCGCGCTCGCGCAGCGTCGGAAACAGATACCAGTCGGTGCGCGGAAAGCGCTTCGTCGCGAGGCCGTGCTCCTTCCACCAGTCGAGGCCGTGGATCGTGGCGCCATCGCTCACCTCGGCGCTCGCCGCGCGGCACACGGCATCCCAGATTTCGTCGCGCGTGTGCGCGCGCTCGACGGCGAGGGAAAAGTCGCCATGCGCGCCCTTGAGCGGGACGCCGGCGGCGCCCTTGTTGATCGACGCGTTGTACTTCGCGAGCAATCCGGTGCGCCGTGCGAGCTCGGTCGCGATGTCGGTGAAGTCGCGCGCGTCGCCGCGCAGCGCCACGGCCGGCTGGCGCAGCGCGAAGCCCTGGTGGTCCCAGAACTGCTCGACGTATTTCGAGCCGCCGACGCGAATGAGCTGCAGGCTCTCGAGGTCCGTCGCATCGGGCAGCAGCACGTCGGCGAAATGGTTCGTCTCGTCGCGCGTGTACGCGAAAGCGACGACGAACGGAAAGCGCGCCATCTTCTCGCCGAGCGCCGCGGTATCCCAGAACGAGATCGCCGGATTGGTCCGATAGACGAACCAGACGTCGGGAGGCGTCACGCGCGGCAATCCCGTCGGCGTCTCGTCGAGGAACATCCAGGAGAACTGCGTGGGCCCCAGCGCCTGGCTCCACGGCCCGTCGCCGGCGAGCGGCACCATCGTCCGGTAGGCGTTGCGGATGTTCGGCTTCGCCGACCAGTGCGCCTTGTCGGTCGGGTTCATCGGATAGCTCATGAAGCCGTCCGGTCCCGGCTGCACGCTGGCGAGCCGCTCCGACATGGGCCGGTTGAGCCGCACCGTCGTGCCGAGCGTGCCGCCCGGCACTTCCAGTCCGCCGACGAGCGCGGCGAGCATCGTGCGCGCCCAGCAGCATTCGTAGCCGCCCCAGCCGTTGTTGACCGTCTTGCCGAGGCTCACCGCGACCGGCCGGTACGGCAGCGTCACGCCATCGACGTCGATCGTGGCGCCCACGCGCGCGTGCTCGATGAATTCGCGCGCGATGCCGCGGATCGTTGCGGCCGGGACGTCGCAGATGCCCTCCGCCCACTCCGGCGAGTACGCCGCCATGTGCGCGACGAGCCGCGTGAACGCGGTTTCGCCGGCGAGGAGCCCCTCGCCCAGCGTCTCGCCGTCGGCGCCGATCTCGGCGGCGTCGACCTCGTAGCGGCCCTCGAGCGCTTCGCGGATGCCCGGCGTATCGTGCGCGACGGCGCGCGCGCCGACCTCGTCCATCACGAGCGGCTTGCGCGTCGCGCGATCGCGCAGGTAATACCCGTGCGGCCCGACGAGATACGGCGAGGCGCTATGCCGCGCGAGGAACGCGACGTCGAGCCGCGCGCGCGGGACCTCGTGCAGCAGCACGTGGACGAGCGCGAACAGGAACGCCGCGTCGGTCTTCGGCTTGATCGGCACCCACTGCGCCGAGCAGGCGCCGGTGACCGAGAGGTGCGGCTCGACCTGCACGCGCTGCATGCCGCGCACGCGCGCCTGCGCATGGCGCCAGATGCCGACGACCCCGCCCGATGCCTCGACATTGGCGCCGCAGGAGATCAGGTAGTTGCAAAGCGGCGTGTCCGGCGACACGGTGAACGCGCGATGCCACAGCTCGCCGTACAGGTGCTCCGAGTGGTAGCACTTGACGCCCTGCCCCGAGCCGAAGCCCATGTCGACCGGGCCCCACGCCGCCAGGAACGCGGGAAACGTGCCCATGTATGACTGCGGCGTGCCGCCGCCACCGAAGCTCGCCGCGACGCGCGGATACCCCGACGCGTCGGTGAGGCCCGCGGCGCGCATCTCGGCAAGGCGCGCGGCGATCAAGTCGAACGCCTCTTCCCACGAGATCGCGACGAAGCGCGGATCCTCGTCGCGGCCCTTGTTCGGATTCGTGCGCCGCATCGGCGTCAGCACCCGATTCGGGTTGTACGTCTTCTGCACGAGCCCGAAGGCCTTGACGCACACCTTGCCGCCGCCCGGGTGGACGCCGGCGGCGCAGAAGTTCGGCTCGATCTCCGTCGCCACGCCATCGACCACCTTGACGGTCGCGAGGTCGGGGCCGGCGACGCACTGGTAGCAGTACGTCGGAACGCGCTGCACGCCGTTCGCCGGTCGGCTCACGCAAGCCCTGCCTTGGCCCGCTTCGCCGCGAGCCGCTCCTGCGTCTTCGCGACGTCGACGACGAAGCGCCGGTGCACGCCGCGGCAGATCGTGTCGACGCCGTCGCGGCCTTCGACGGCCAGCGCCACGGCGCGGCCGTTGACCTCGGTCACCGTCACCGTGAGATCGACCGTCATGCCCAGCAGCGTCGCGGCGAGATGGTCGAGCTCGATGCGCGTCCCGACCGAGTCCTCGCCGGGATCGAGATGCGCGAGGAGCAGGTCGCGACAGGCGATCTCGATGTCGCGCACGAGCATCGGCGTCGCGTAGACGCGCCCCTTCTCGCCCATGAAGTCGATCGTGCGCTCGCGGTCCACCGTGAGGTGCGTGGACGCCGTCACGCCCGGGACGAGGGATGCCTTCATCGGTCCTCCGATAGCGGTTGTCGAGGCTTGCCGGGCGACGGCGCGCGCCGCACCGGATAGAATGCCGGCTGCTCGAGCCCATTCTGGTATCGGAATACGGGTATTGAATTGATCTGCGTCATTGTTTCCCGGTGCGCGTGACGCGAACCGGCCCAGCGAAGGTCCCGGCGAGCCGGCGGCCACGGGCGCGGCGCACCGCGCGCGATCAGGCGCAGGCGTCCGCCTCGCCGGCGATCGCCGTGCGGCCGGCCCGGCGCGGCGACCTCGACAGCGTGATCGCGATCGACGCGACGGTGACCGGCCTCGAGAAGCGCGACTACTGGCACTCGGTCTTCCGCCGCTACGCGGGCGCGCGCGACGCGGGACGCTACTTCCTCGTCGCCGAGGCCGGCGACGAGGTCGCCGGCTTCGTCATCGGCGAGGTGCGGGACTGGGAGTTCGGCTCGCCGCCCTGCGGCTGGGTGTTCGGCATCGACGTGCGGCCGGACCTGCGCCTTGGCGGCGTCGGCACGCGGCTCCTCGATGCGATCTGCGCCAGCTTCCGCCTCGCCGGCGTGCGCACGGTGCGCACGATGCTGTCGCGCGACAACACGCTCGTGCTGTCGTTCTTCCGCAGCCAGGGCATGATGGCCGGGCCGTTCATTCCGCTGGAAATGGATCTCGACGCGTGAAGCTGCAGAAGAACACGTCGCTCGCGCTCTACAGCGTGCTCGAGTTCGCGGCCGATCCGGCGCGCCACCTGCCGGCGGCCGAGATCGCCGCCAAGTACGGCGTCTCGGCGCACCACCTCGCGAAGGTGCTCTCCGAGCTCGCGCGGGCGGGCATCGTCCGCTCGATCCGCGGCGTCGGCGGCGGCTACCGCTTCTCGGGCAATGCGCGGCGTCTGACGCTGCTCGACGTCATCCGCCTGTTCGAGGAGCTCGACACGTCGTCGGCGCGGCAGCGCGAGCCGGGCGAGGCGACGCCGGTCGGCCGTGCGCTTCGCGTCGTGCAATCGGAGATCGACGAGATCGCGAAGGCGACGTTCGGCTCGATCACGATCGCGACGATGCTGCGGCTGACCGACCGGGAGCGGCGGCCCCGGCCGGCGCGCGCGTCCCGCAAGCCGAATCGTTGAGCGCGGCGAGCGCGCCTTCGCGCAGCGCGGCGCCCGCACGTGCCGCATCGGCGACGCGCTGCGCGCGCCAGGCTGCGAGCAGGCGCTCGAAGCTCGCCCGGCCGGTGGCGTGGGTGTCGCCGTAGCCGCGAATGAGCCGGGGCAACCGCGCCAGATCGAGCGCGGCCGTCCGCTCCGCGGCGCCACCCGCCAGCGCCTCCTCGAGCGCGCCGAGCCAATCCTCGATCGCCCGCTGCTCGCGTGCGTAGCGCAACGAGTGTCGCCGCAGCGGCCGCAGCGCGGCCGCCAGGCGCAGCGCGAGCATCCCCGTGGCCGACGACGTCTGCAGCGCGATGCCGCGTCCGCGTGCCGGTGCGGCGCTCCGGCCGCCTGCGGGCGCTTCTGCACGCGCCGCGGACGCCCGGCGCTCGAGCCACTCGCCGGCGCGACGCGGCAGGATCGCGGCGAGCTCGAGCGCGCCTGGCTTGAAGAAGTCGTGGACGCGGACGACCGCGCCCGCGTCCGCACCGGCTTCGGCGCGAATGCGCGCGAGCCGCGACGCGCGGGCCTTGACCGATGCAACGCGGATCAGGTCGTCGTAGCGCATCCACAGCGCCAGGAAGCGCGCCGCTTCGCGCGAAACGTCGTGCGCGGCACCGGCGGGCTGCGCGCGCTCCTCGGCGATGACGAGCCGCGCGACGCGCCCGAGATATTGCATCGCGTACTCGGCATCCTGGTAAGCGACGAGCTCGGCGGCGCCATGGCGCACGATCGCGGCGACGCGATCGGGCAGCGCGGCAAGGCTGCGCGCGATCGGCGGCGGCAACGGCGCGCACGCCTGCGCGGCGTCATCGGTCGCGTCCCGGGACGCGGGCGAACGGCCCGATGGCGCCGAGGCGGCCGCGCGGGCCCGGCCGAAAGCCTCGTCGAACGCGGCCAGGCTCGACTCGACGCCGCGCCCGCCGCCGCGGATCGCGGCCTCGCATGCCGCGCGGCCGATCGGCAGCGCGCCGCCGCCGGCCAGCGCGCCGAACAGAACGGCGCTGATCACGCTGCGATGCCGCGCCCGGATCGCGTCCATGTCGAACAGCGCCGCACGGCGCGACAGCGCCGCCACGGCGTCGGCGATCCGCGCGCTGTCGAAGCGCGCGTCGCCGCCGCTCATCTTCTCGCGCGTCGTGTACACGCGGTGCGTCGACGCGACCACCGTCGTGCGCGACGGCGTGCTCATGCCGCGCTCGAGCATCCGTGCCGCCTCCAGCAGCTCGGCACAGACGAGCACGTCGACGCGGCCGGGAATGGGCGCCAGCCCGAGCACCGGCGGCGCGGCTCCCGGAGCCGGCGCGGCCGCGATCTCGACGTAGTAGGTCGTCGCGCCGGTGCGTTGCGACACGCCCGGCGTCGAGGTCGCCTGGACGATCGATCGTTCGGCGCGCGCCGCCTGGACGATCCAGTCCGTGAGCACGGCCCCGCCCTGGCCGCCCAGTGCCGCGATCAGCAGCGTTGTGTGACCCCCCCACGCTTGCGGCTCCGCCGCTGCGCTGCCCCCCGCGGGGGCGGAATTCGCGTCTCGGGACGGCCCTTCGACGCCCATGTCCATCATGACCGGGCCAGCAACGCGCGCGCCGCGAAGCCGCGCGCCTTCGCGACGAACCGCTCCCACGGCGTGGGCGCGCTGACGACCTCGACCCGATAGAACGACGGGCACAACGCGGCGGTCTGCGCCAGCTCGCCGCACAGGCCGCACCCGACGCAATCCGCGTCGATCGTCGTCACCTGGTCGACGCGCAGCGGATTGCGCGGCGTCTTCAGCGTAAGCGAGGGGCAGCCGGACAACCGGATGCACGCGCGGTCGCCGGTGCAGACGTCTTCGTCGATGCCGTAGCGCACTCGCTCGATGCGTCCGTTCTCGGCCATCGCCCGCGCGACGTGCGAGCGCAACCGCCGCTGGCGCTCGAGCTGACACTCGCCCTCGGCGACGACGACCTTGAGCCCGCGCGCCTGCGTCGTGAACGCATCGGCGAGCGTCGCCCGCATCCCCGCGACGTCGTAGCTGTGCACGGTGCGCAGCCACCCGACGCCCACGCCCGCGAGGACGCTTTCGATCGTCGTGTCGCTCGCGGTCGTGCTGCTGCCGCCGGCATCGGCGCGGCGCGCCGCCGCCGGCGTGGAGACGAGCTCCTGCGTGCCGGTCGCCGATGTGTAGCCGTTCTTGAAGATCAGCAGCACCGAATCGGCGCCGTTCTTGATCGCCGACGTGACGCCGGAGAGAAAACCGTTGTGCCAGAAGCCGCCGTCGCCGACGGTCGCGAGCGGCCGCTGCGCGCTGATCGGCGCCACGCCCGCGGCGCTCGCAAGCCCCATCCCGTAGCCGGCGATCGAGTTGCCGATTCCGAACGGCTCGAACATCGCGAAGGAGTGACAGCCGATATCGGCCGCGACATGGCGCGGTCCGAGCTCCCGCTCGACGAGCTTCAGCGCGCTGAACACCGGCCGCTCCGGACAGCCGATGCAAAACCCCGGGGGCCGCGGCGGCACCGGCGCGGCGAGGAGCGTCCGCGCGCGCTCGCGAACCGCGTCGACCTCCTCGCGCCAGGCTGTCGCGGCGGCCGTCGTGAGCGACGGCGCGAATTCGGCCGCGAAGCGCTCGAGGCCGCCCACGATGCGCTCCGCCGTGTATTCGCCGGCGCCGGCCATCGCGCCCTTGCCGCGGATGGCGCACCCGGCACGCGCCCTCGCGAGCACCGCCGCAAGCTCGAATTCGATGAACTCGGGGTGGCCCTCCTCGAGCACCAGCACCGCGCGCTTGCCCGCACAGAACGCGACCAGCTCGTCGGGTACCAGCGGATACGTCGCGTTCAGCACCAGGATCGGGATGCGGCTCGCGCCCTGCGCGTCGACGAAGCCGGCCGTCGCGAGCGCTCCCATCAGGGCGTTGAAGACGCCGCCCTGGACGATGATGCCGACGCCGGCGACGTCGCCGTCGAGCGTCTCGTTCAGCCGCTGCTCGACGATGTAGCGGCGCGCGGCCGGCAGGCGTTCCTCGACCTTGAGCCGCTCGTGCTCGAACGTGTACGGCGGATGCGGCATGACGTTCGGATCGGGCGGCGCCGGCGTCGTCAGCGGATGCCGCGCCGACAGCGCGGGCGCCACGTTGTCCTTGCAGACGAAGCTGCCCTGCAGATGGCACGCACGAATGCGCAACTGCAGGATCACCGGCGTCGACGCGCGCTCCGACAGCGGAAACGCGTGCTCGACCAGGCGGGTGATGTGCGGCAAGTCCGGCCGCGGGTCGAGCAGCGGCAGCGACGATTTCATCGCGAACGCGTGCGTGCGCTCCTGCACGACGCTCGAGCCCTCGCCGTAGTCCTCGCCGACGACGATCAGCGCACCGCCGCGCACGCCGGGCGACGCGAGATTGGAAAGGGCGTCGGAAGCGACGTTGGTGCCGACGATCGATTTCCACGTCACCGCGCCGCGGATCGGATAGTTGACCGATGCGGCGAGCATCGCACAGGCGGAGGCCTCGTTCGTGCAGGCTTCGACGTGAACGCCGAGCGTGTCGAGGTACTCGCGCGCCTGCACCATCACGTCGAGCAGTTGCGACACCGGCGAGCCCTGGTAGCCGCCGACGTAGCCGACGCCCGCCTGCAGCAGCGCCTTCGTCACCGCAAGGATGCCCTCGCCGTGGAAGACCTCGCCGTCGCCCTTGGCGAGCAGCGCCACCTCGCGCGCGAACGATCGCTCCACGATTTTCCCGTCGCGCCGTCTTCGGCAGTTGCCAGACGATGATTGTGGGTGCGGCTGCCGGCATTCGCCTTGAGGCAGATCAATCGCCGTCGCCTCGCTCCACCGCGCTTCGGTAACATTGCGGGCGCATGGATTACGGCGCCCTCAAGCTGATTCACCAGTCCGCGGTGGCGATTTCCGCCGCCGGATTCTTCGCCCGCGGCCTCGGCATGCTCGGCGATGCCGCCTGGGTTCGCAGCCGTGCCGCGAAGACGCTGCCGCACATCGTCGACACGGTGCTGATCGTCTCGGCGATCGCGCTGGCGTGGATCCTCCGGCTCTCGCCGACGAGCGTGCCGTGGATCGCCGCCAAGATCATCGGCCTGCTGGTCTATATCGCGCTCGGGATGGTCGCCTTGCGCTTCGGCCGCTCGAAGGGCGTACGCGCCGGCGCCTGGGTCGCGGCGCTGCTGACGTTCGCCTACATCGTATCGGTGGCGATCACCAAGGATCCGCGGGGGGTCCTGCTCTTCATCGGCGGCTGAGGACAAAAGGAAACGCCATGACGGAACCGAACGAGAAAGTCGACATTCACCGCGGCTTGAAGGGCGTCTATTTCGACCGCTCCCGCGTCTGCTACATCGACGGGCGTGCCGGCGAGCTGCTGTACCGCGGCTACTCGATCCACGATCTCGCCGAGCGCTCGACGTTCGAGGAGACCTGCTATCTGCTGCTGCACGGCGAATTGCCGGCGGGCGACGCACTCGCGCGCTTCGACGCCGACCTCAGGGCCGCACGCACGCTCCCGGCCGCCGTCTGCGAGATCATCCGCACCGTTCGCGGCGCGCATCCGATGGACGTGCTGCGCACCGCGGTGTCCGCGCTCGCCGCGTTCGATCCGGACGCCGCCGACAATTCGCCGGAGGCGACGCTGCGCAAGGGTCTTCGGCTGACGTCGCAGGTGCCGATGATCATCGCGGCGCACGAGCACATCCGCCACGGCCGCGATCCCGTCGCACCCGATCCGAGCCTCGGCCACGCGGCGAATTTCCTGTGGATGCTGAAGGGTGCGAAGCCGGGCGCCGACGCCGCCCGGCTGATGGACGTCGACATGATCCTGCATGCCGAGCACGGGTCGAACGCATCGGCGTTCACGGCGCGAGTCGTCGCGGGCACCGAGGCGAACCTGCACGCTGCGCTCACCGCCGCGATCGCCGCGCTTTCGGGACCGGCGCACGGCGGCGCCGCGGAGAACGTGATGCGGATGGCGCAGGAGATCGGCGATCCCGCGGCCGCCGCCGACTACGTCAAGCGCAAGCGGGCGAACAAGGAAGCGGTGATGGGGTTCGGCCACCGCGTGTACCGGGCCGAGGACCCGCGCGCGCGCCACATGCGCGCCGGCGTCGAGCAGCTCTCGCGCGCGCTGGGCGAGCCGAAGTGGTATCGGATCCTCGCCGCGCTCGTCGACGCGATGAAGCCCTACGCGCGCCACGGCGTCAACGTCAACGTCGACTTCTACGCCGGCGTCGTCTACTTCCTGAACGGCATCGCCGAGGACCTGTTCGTCCCGATCTTCGCCGCCGGCCGGGTTCCCGGGTGGACCGTGCAGGTGCTCGAGCAGTTCGAGAACAACATCCTGATCCGGCCGCTCACGCTGTACAACGGTCCCGAGCCGCGCGCGTACGTGCCGATCGAGGCGCGGTGACGGCTCGGCTCGGGTGATGCGTGGGCGCTGCGCGGCGCACGTTGCGAATCGGCAGACATCGCGAACGCGGAGCACGCGCTACGTATCACCTCCTGCACTCGGAGGTCCTGCGAGAGCGAGCACGATCGCCGTCGTCGCCACGATGTCGTCGACGCTCGCGCCGCGCGACAGGTCGCTCACCGGTCGCGCGAAGCCCTGCAGCACCGGCCCGATCGCCCGGGCCCCGGCGAGGTACTGCGTGAGCTTGTAGGCGATGTTGCCCGCGTCGAGGTCGGGGAACACGAGCACGTTCGCCCGCCCGGCCACGGGCCCCGGATCCTTGAGCTTCTTCGCGGCCACCGCCGGCACCAGCGCCGCGTCGGCCTGCAGCTCCCCGTCGATCGCGAGCGCCGGCTCGCGCTCGCGCGCAATCGCCAGTGCGCGAAGCACCTTGTCGACATCGGCGTGCCGGGCGCTGCCCTTGGTGGAGAACGACAGCAGCGCGACGCGAGGCTCCTCGCCGAGCAACCGCCGGCAGCTCGCGGCCGACGCGAGCGCGATGTCCGCCAGCGCCTCCGCGGCCGGCGCCGCATTCACCGCGCAGTCGGCGTAGAGCAGCACGCGCCCGGGAAGCGCGATCACGAAGAAGCTCGACGGGGTCGCGATGCCGGGTGCGAGGCCGATCGTCATCATCCCGGCCTCGATGACGCGCGCCGTCGGGTTGGCGACGCCGGCGACCATCGCGTCCGCGTGGCCCGCCTTCACCATCAGGCCGGCGTGGAACAGCGGCTTCGCCGCGAGGCGCCGCGCCACGGCCGGGCTGGCATCCGGACGGCCCTCGCGATAGAGCGCCGCATAGGCGTCCAACCGATCACCGGCCTGCGCCTCCGTCAGCAGGATCGGCTCGGCGAGGTCCTCGTCGCGCAGGCGCCGCGCCGCCGCCACGATCCGCTCGTCGGCCGCCTCCGGCAGGACGACCCTCAGCCCCCGCCCCCGAATGCGCGCATGCGCGCGCTCCAGCAGATCCATGGTTCCGCGCTCCTCGTCCCTTCCCGTCCGGCGTGTATCCAGTCTCGTGCGCTGCGCATGCCACCCTTGACGGGGAGCGCGAAACCAAACCCCGGGCGGTATTCCGGCCACTGAGCGAGAACAAGGCCGCGGGCCCGCGTCTCGTTCTGGATGGAGGAGCCGATTATGAAACCGATTCAATGGGCCGTCGCGATCGGCGCAGCGCTGATGCTGTCGATTGCGCAAGCCCAGCAGCCGATCGTCATCAAGTTCGGCCACGTCGTCGCCGGGAAGACGCCGAAGGGCCAGGCCGCGCTCAAGTTCAAGGAGCTCGCCGAGTAATACCTGCCGGGCAACGTGCAGGTGCAGGTGTTCCCGAGCTCGCAGCTCTTCGGCGACGACCGCGAGCTCGACGCGCTGCTGCTCGGCGACGTGCAGTTCCTCGCGACGTCGCTGTCGAAATTCGACCGCTACACGAAGAAGCTGCGGGTGTATACCTGCCCTTCATGTTCGAGAACCTCGAGGCCGTCGACCGCTTCCAGCACGGCGCGGCCGGCAAGGCGCTGCTCGATTCGATGGTGCCCAAGGGCATCAAGGGGCGCGGCTACTGGCACAACGGGATGAAGCAGCTTTCGACCGACAAGGCGCAGCTCAAGCGGCCCGAGGACGTGAAGGGGCTCAAGTTCCGCATCCAGCAGTCGGACGTGCTCGAGGCGCAGTTTCGCGCGCTCGGCTCCAACCCGCAGAAGATGGCGTTCGCCGAGGTCTACCAGGCGCTGCAGACGGGTGTCGTCGACGGGCAGGAGAACACCCGGTCGAACATCTACACGCAGAAGTTCTACGAGGTGCAGAAGACGATCGCCGAGACCAACCACGGCGTGATCGACTACATGGTGATCACGAACGCCAAGTGGTGGGGACGGCCTGCCCGCCGACGTCAGGGCCGGCCTTACGAAGGCGATGGACGAGGCGACCGTCTTGGGCAACAAGCTCGCCGACGACATCAACCAGCGCGACAAGAAGCTGATCGCGGACGCCATGCACGTACGTGCCGCAGATCGCGCTGTGGCTGCCCAACCTCCTGTACTGAACGGACGCTGCACCCGAGCCGCTGCGCCGGGTGACGGCGCGCCGGGTCGTAGGAGCGCGCCTACGCGCGCATCGGCATCGCGCCGCTGTTCGATTGCCGCCGATCTGGCCAGAGTGGAACGATCGGGGCGGCGACCCCGCCACCCAGAATGGAGTGAACCCATGCCCGATCGGAAGACGCTGGAGCGCGCTGCGGCGGACCGGCGCAAGGGCAAGGCGCCGAGCACGCAGGCCGGCGAATTCGTACGCGAGGAAATGCATCACGTCCGCCGGGGCAAGCACGGCGCCCGCTCGACGAAGCAGGCGATCGCGATCGGGCTGTCGAAGGCCCGCCGCGCGGGCGTCGACCTCGCGCCGCCGAAGAAGGGAAGCACGTCCGAGCGCACTCGCATGAGCGCGAAGCGCGCCTACCAGGCGGGGCACAAGGGCACGAAGAAGCCGGTTTCGTCGCGGCGTTCACGCGCCGTGGAAGCGGCGCTCAAGCGCGAGCCGCATGCCGCCGCTTCGCGCGCGTCGCTGTCGAGGCAGGCGAAGGCGGCCGCCCGCAGGCGCAGCGCCTCCGATCGGTCGACAGCCGCCCGTAGGGCCGCCACGGCCAAGGGCGCGAAAGGGCGCTCGACCGCCGCGCGCAAGGCGGCCCGGACGCGCGCGCGGCACGCTTGACGCGCGAACTCATAACGCGAGTCCCGGGTTCGAGTCCTGCAGCCGCCCGCTGCGGACGGATCGGGTTTTTGCATGCCCCGCTTCCGCCGCGCGGCGCGGCGGGATGAGCGCTGCCGGTACGTCGTCGAAAGCTCGTCGCGGTCGCCTCGGTCCTTCCGTGGCTGAGAGCCGCGGCCGCCATGTCAGCTCGCGCATCTCCCGATGCAATAATGGAGCCGGTTCCGTACCCGGATCACAGGTTCGCCAACCCGACGCGTTCAAGAGGCTGTCGTGTTCGTTCGATCCGCGACTCGCAAATGCGCCTGAATAACTGTCACAGCTTCCGTGACTTCCGCGAACTCGCGAGGCGGCGGCTGCCCGGACCGATCTTCGACTACATCGACGGCGCGGCAGACGACGAGGTGACGTATCGCCGGAACACGGCGAGCTTCGAGCGCTGCGACCTCGTGCCCAACGTCCTGCGAGGTGTGGGAGCCGTCGACCTGTCCGTGACCGTGATGGGCCAGAAGCTCGCGATGCCCCTTTATTGCTCGCCCACGGCGCTGCAGCGCCTGTTTTATCACGGGGGCGAGCGCGCGGTCGCAGCCGCGGCCTCGCAGTACGGGACGATGTTCGGCGTCTCGTCGCTCGGGACCGTGAGCCTGGAGGAATTGCGCAAGGCCTACGCGACGCCGCAGGTGTATCAGTTCTACTTCCACAAGGACCGCGGCCTCAACCGCGCGATGCTTCAACGCGCCAAGGCGGCGCATATCGACGTCATGATGCTGACCGTCGACAGCATCACGGGCGGCAACCGCGAGCGCGACCTGCGCACCGGCTTTTCCATTCCGTTCCGGCTGACGCCTGCCGGAATGCTGCAATTCGCCATCAAGCCGGCCTGGGGGTTGAACTACGTCACCCACGAACGCTTCCGCCTTCCCCAGCTGGACGAACACGTCGACATGAGCGGCGGGGCGATGTCGATCGGGCGTTACTTCACCGAGATGCTCGATCCTTCGATGAGGTGGGACGATGTCGCCGAGATGGTTCAGGCCTGGAACGGCCAATTCTGTCTGAAGGGCATCATGTCGGTCGCCGATGCGAAGCGCGCAGCCGAGATCGGATGCACGGGCATCGTGCTGTCCAATCATGGCGGCCGACAGCTCGACGGCTCGCGAGCGGCGTTCGATCAGCTCGCGGAAGTCGTCGATGCCGTGGGTGATCGGCTCGACGTGATGATGGACGGCGGAGTCCAGCGCGGAACCCATGTGCTGAAGGCGCTGTCGCTGGGCGCCAAGGCCGTGGGAGTGGGACGCTACTACCTCTTTCCGCTGGCTGCCGCGGGTCAGGCGGGCGTCGAGCGCGCGCTCGGTCTCATGCGATCCGAAATCGAGCGGGGCATGAAGCTGATGGGCTGCACGTCGGTCGGTCAGCTCGCACGCGACAACCTCCGGTTCAGGTAGTCGATCGAAGGTCGCGCCGATGTGACACGGCCGACGCGGTGCCGGTTTGCCGCAGAGCCGCTCGCGTGCGTCGAACGGCGCCCGCTTCAACCGGGGTCGCGCGGCGCGGCGCCACGAGGAGCGGCGGATGGCGCTGGAGCGCTCAGGCCAGCGTATAGGCGGTCTTGACGCTCGTGTAGAACTCCGCCGCGTAGCGCCCCTGCTCGCGCGGCCCGTAGCTCGAGCCCTTGCGTCCGCCGAACGGCACGTGGTAGTCGACGCCCGCCGTCGGCAGTGACCATCACCATGCCGGCCTCGGCGTTGCGCTTGAAATGCGTCGCATGCCGGAGGCTCGTCGTGCATACGCCGGCGACCAGCCCGTACGGCGTGTCGTTCGCGATCGCGAGCGCGGCGTCGTAATCCTTCGCGCGGATCACGGCGGCCACCGGACCGAAGATCTCCTCGCGCGCGATGCGCATGTCGTTGCGCACGTCGGTGAAGAGCGCCGGCGCGAGATAGAACCCGGGCGCGTCGCGCGATAGCAGCCCGCCCCCCGCGGCGAGCGTCGCCCCTTCCTGCCTGCCGATCTCGATGTAGCGCAGGTCCTGGTCGAGCTGCGATTGATCGACCGCCGGCCCGATGTGCGTCCCGGCCTTGAGCGCATCGTCGACGACGAGCGTCTTCATCCGCTCCTGCAGCGCGGCGACGAACCGGTCGTGAATCCCCTCGGTCACGATGAGGCGAGACGATGCCGTACAACGCTGCCCGGTCGAAAAGAACGCGCCGTTCGCGGCGCATTCGACCGCGACCCCGAGATCGGCGTCGTCGAGCACGACGAGCGGATTCTTGCCGCCCATCTCGAGCTGGAGCTTCTTCATGCCGGCGGCGCATGCCGCGGCGATGTTGCGTCCGGTGGCAACCGAGCCGGTGAACGAGATGGCCGCGACGTCGGGGTGCTCGAGCAGCGCCTGGCCGACGACGGAGCCGCGGCCCATGACGAGATTGAACACTCCCGCCGGGATCCCCGACCCCGCGATGATCTTCGCGAGCGCGTGCGCGGTGCCGGGCACCAGGTCGGCCGGCTTGAAGACGACGCAGTTGCCGTAGGCCAGGGCGGGAGCGATCTTCCATGCCGGAATGGCGATTGGGAAATTCCACGGCGTGATCAGGCCCACCACGCCGAGCGGCTCGCGCGTGATCTCGACGTCGATCCCCGGGCGCACCGACGCGATCTTCTCGCCGGCGAGGCGCACGCATTCCGCGGCGAAGAAGAGGAAGATCTGGCCGGCACGGACGGTCTCGCCGACGCCTTCGGCGAGCGTCTTGCCCTCCTCGCGCGCAAGAAGCCGGCCGAGCTCGTCCTTGCGCGCGAGGATCTCGTCGCCGACCCGCTTCAGGATGTCGTGGCGCTGCTGGATCGAGCTTCGCGACCAAGCGGGAAACGCCTGCTTCGCCGCCCCGATCGCGCGCGCCGCAGCCTTGGCGTCGGCCCGCGCGAAGAGCCCGACCACGTCGGCCGTGTTCGACGGATTGATGTCCTCGGCGGCCTGCGTCGCCTCGAGCCATTCGCCGGCGACGTAATTGCCCGCTGCTTCCATTGGCGTTCCTTTCGGTTGGACGTATCGCGCGCTCATCCGCGCGGCGCGCCGGTGGCGAAGCGACCCGCGGCCTCCGCGCGATTCCTCAGCGCCCGCGCGCCGCGCGCCACGCGGCGAAGTCCCGATTCGTCTGCTCGTCGGTTGCCGGATACAGGCCGAGAATCGAGCGCCCGTTCAACACTTCCTCCGTCACGAAGTCCTCGAACGCCGTCATCTCGACCGCCTCGTCGGCGATATCGTCGGCGAGGTGCGCCGGAATGACGACGACACCCTCGGCATCGCCGACGACGACGTCGCCCGGAAACACCGGCGCGTCGCCGCAACCGATCGGCACGTCGATGTCGAGCGCCTGATGCACGGTGAGGTTCGTCGGGGCCGCCGCACGATGATGATAGGCCGGGATCGCGAGCCTGGCGATCTCGTGGGAATCGCGAAAGCCGCCGTCGGTGACCACCCCCGCGACGCCGCGCTTCATCAGCCGCGCGATCAGGATCGAGCCCGCGGACGCCGCGCGCGCGTCCTTGCGGCTGTCGATGACGAGTACCGCGCCCGGCGGACACTCCTCGACGGCCTTGCGCTGCGGATGCGCGCGATCCCTGAACACCGTGATCGGGTTCAAGTCCTCCCGCGCCGGGATGTAGCGCAGCGTATACGCTTCGCCCACCATCGGACCCGCACCGGGGTTGAGCGGACGCACGTCCTGGATGTACTGGTTGCGCAGGCCGCGCTTGAAGAGGGCCGTCGTCAGCGTGGCGACGCTGACCGTCTCCAATTTCGCGCGCGTCGCATCGGTCAAGCGGCTCATGATGCTTCCTCAGAAGATGTCCGGCTCGCCCACCGGCTCGCCGAAGCTCGTCTCCAGAAAATCGAAGTCGCAGCCCTGGTCGGCCTGCGCGATGTGGCGCGAGAACATCCACCCGTAGCCGCGGCCGTAGCGCGGTTTCGGCGCCGTCCACGCGGCCTTGCGGCGCGCGAGCTCCTCGTCCGAAACCTCGAGGCGTATCGCGCGGTTCGGCACATCGACGGTGATCCGATCGCCGGTTCGCACCAGCGCGAGCGGGCCGCCGACGTAGGCCTCGGGCGCGACGTGGAGGATGCAGCCGCCGTAGCTCGTGCCGCTCATCCGCGCATCCGAGATGCGCAGCATGTCGCGCACGCCCTGTCTCACGAGCTTCGCCGGAATCGGCAGCATCCCCCATTCGGGCATCCCCGGGCCGCCGAGGGGCCCGGCATTGCGCAGCACGAGCACGTGGTCGGCGGTGACCTCGAGATCGTCGCGCTCGACGGTCGCCTTCATCGACGGATAGTCGTCGAATACGAGCGCCGGTCCGGTATGCCGCAGGAGCCGCGGCTCGCATGCGCTCGGCTTGATCACGCAGCCGTTCGGCGCGAGATTCCCCCTGAGCACCGCGAGCGCGCCTTCGCGATAGACGGGATTCGCCAGCGGGCGGATCACGTCGTCGTCGTAGACGGCGGCACCCTCGAGGTTCGCCCCGAGCGTGCGGCCGTTGACCGTCGGTGCGGCGAGGTCGAGGTGATCGCGGATGCGGTTCATCAGTGCGCGCGCCCCGCCCGCGTAGTAGAAGTCCTCCATCAGGTACTTCTCGCCGCTCGGGCGGATGTTCGCAATCACCGGCACCTCGCGGCTCGCCGCGTCGAAGTCGTCGAGCGACAGGTCGACGCCGGCGCGGCGCGCCATCGCGATCAGGTGGATGATCGCGTTGGTCGAGCAGCCCATCGCCATCGCGACGGCGATCGCGTTCTCGAACGAGCCGCGGCGCAGGATCGCGGCCGGCGTCAGGTCCTCCCACACCATGTCGACGATCCGGCGGCCGCATTCGGCGACCATGCGGACGTGATTCGCGTCGGCGGCAGGGATCGACGAGGCGCCCGGCAACGTCAAGCCGATCGCTTCGGCGATCGCCGTCATCGTGCTCGCCGTGCCCATCGTCATGCAGGTGCCGTGGCTGCGCGCGATGCCGCCCTCGATCTCGGTCCACTCGCGCGTGTCGATGTTGCCGGCCCGCCGCTCGTCCCAGTATTTCCACGCGTCCGTCCCGGACCCGAGCACCTTCCCCTTCCAGTTGCCGCGCAGCATCGGCCCGGCCGGGGCGAAGATCGCGGGCAGCCCGGCGCTCACCGCGCCCATGACGAGGCCGGGGGTCGTCTTGTCGCACCCGCCGAGCAGCACCGCGCCGTCGACGGGATGGCTGCGCAGCAGCTCCTCGGTCTCCATCGCCAGCATGTTGCGATAAAGCATCGTCGTCGGCTTGACGAAGCTCTCGGAAAGCGACAGCGCCGGCAGCTCCATCGGCAGGCCGCCCGCCTGCTCGACGCCGCGCTTCACGTCGACGACG
>DASURV010000030.1:0-9774 GCA_036375455.1 Casimicrobiaceae bacterium
AGCTCGACACCAAGCCGGGACAGCACGGCGTCAAGTCCGGCGCCCGCACGTCCGATTACGGCCATCAGCTGCGCGAGAAGCAGAAGCTGCGCCGCATCTACGGCGTGCTCGAGCGGCAGTTCCGCCGTTACTTCGCCGAAGCGACCAGGGGCAAGAGCTCGACCGGCACGAACCTGCTGCAGCTGCTCGAGTCGCGGCTCGACAACGTCGTCTACCGGATGGGCCTGGGTTCGACGCGAGCCGAGGCGCGGCAGCTCGTGTCGCACTGCTCGATCACCGTCAACGGCAAGGTGGTCAACGTGCCGTCGGCGCTGCTCAAGGGTGGCGATGTCGTCGCGACGACCGAGCGCGCGAAGTCGCAGCTGCGCATCCAGGATGCGCTGCAGCTCGCCGAAAAGGTCGGCTTCCCGTCGTGGGTCGAGGTCGACCCGAAGAAGATGACCGGCACGTTCAAGGGCGCGCCCGATCGCTCGGAGTTCGGCCAGGACATCAACGAAAGCCTGGTCGTCGAGCTGTATTCGAAATAGGTGGACGTCGACCACGAGCCGCCCGTGGTCGATCAGGGTTCCGATCGACCGCGCGACGCCGCGGCCGACACCTTGCGATTCTCGGCGTTTTGCCACTAAAGGTTCCGCATGCAGAGCAATGTTCTGTTGAAGCCCCGCATCATCGACGTGCAGAGCATGTCGCCGTTCCACGCCAAGGTGGTGATGGAGCCGTTCGAGCGCGGGTACGGGCACACGCTGGGCAACGCGCTGCGGCGCGTGCTGCTCTCGTCGATGCCCGGCTACGCGCCTACGGAGGTGAGGATCACCGGCGTGCTGCACGAGTACTCGGCGCTCGACGGCGTGCAGGAGGACGTCGTCGACGTGCTGCTCAACCTGAAGGGCGTGGTGCTGAAGCTGCACAACCGCGATCACGTGATGCTGAAGCTCGCCAAGACCGGCGAGGGGCCCGTGACGGCGGCGGACATCGAGCCGAATCACGACGTCGAGATCATCAATCCCGAGCACGTGATCGCGCACCTGACCGCCGGCGGCAAGATCGAGATGGAGATCAAGGTCGAGAAGGGCCGCGGCTACCAGCCCGCCACCACGCGCAGCAAGCCCGAGGGCGGCCGCACGATCGGCAGCATCCTGCTCGACGCGTCGTTCTCGCCGGTGCGGCGCGTGAGCTACGCCGTCGAATCGGCGCGCGTCGAGCAGCGCACCGACCTCGACAAGCTGGTCCTCGACATCGAGACGAACGGCGTCGTCGAGCCCGAGCAGGCGGTCCGCTACGCGGCGAGCGTCCTGGTCGAGCAGCTTTCGGTGTTCGCCGACCTGAAGGACACCGACCAGCGGGCGGAGGAGCGGGTGTCGCCGCAGGTCGACCCGATCCTGCTGCGCCCGGTCGACGACCTCGAGCTCACGGTCCGCTCGGCCAACTGCCTCAAGGCCGAGAACATCTACTACATCGGCGACCTGATCCAGCGCTCGGAAACGGAGTTGCTGAAGACGCCGAACCTCGGCCGCAAGTCGCTGAACGAGATCAAGGAGGTGCTCGCCTCGCGTGGCCTTTCGCTCGGCATGCGGCTCGAGAACTGGCCTCCCGCGGGCCTGGATCGCCCATAGCGCTAACAGGCCCTAAGGCAAAGGAAACGCATCATGCGTCACCGTCACGGACTTCGGAAGCTGAACCGCACGAGCTCGCACCGCCTGGCGATGCTGCGCAACATGACGAACTCGCTCTTCACGCACGAGTCGATTCGCACGACGCTCCCGAAGGCCAAGGAGCTGCGCCGCGTCGCCGAGCCGCTGATCACGCTCGGGAAGAACCCGACGCTCGCGAACCGGCGGCTCGCGTTCGATCGGCTGCGCGACCGCGACGTCGTGACGAAGCTCTTCAACGATCTCGGCCCGCGCTTCAAGGCCCGGCCGGGCGGCTACCTGCGCATCCTCAAGTTCGGCTATCGGCAGGGCGACGCGGCGCCGATGGCGCTGATCGAGCTCGTCGACCGGCCCGAGGCGCCGGCCGACGAGGCGCAGCCCGCGTAGCGCCGGCTTCGCATCGCCGTGAAGAGCCGGGCCGCGTGCCCGGCTTTTTCATGGGTCTTCGCGGCCGCTCGCGCGCGCCGAATCGGGGCGGCGCCGCATCGCGCCCCGGATGGACGCGGTTTCGGCGACAATGCCGGGCCCGCCGGCCACCCATCCGACGATGCGGACCGCCCGACGCGCGCCGCTGGCCAAAATTCCATTGTCATGTAATATTCCATTGTCATGGCAGACAGCATCCTGGTCACCGGTGGCGCCGGCTTCGTCGGCTCCCACATCGTCGTCGAGCTGGCGCGCACCGGCCATGCGCCGGTTATGCTCGACAACTTCGGCAACAGCACCCCGGCGATCCGCACCCGGCTCGAGGCGCTGGCGGGGCGCCCGGTTCCCTGCGTCAGCGCCGACGTGCGAGACCTCACCGCGTTGCGCGCGGCCTTTCACGATCACCCGATCACGGCCGTCGTTCATTGCGCCGGACTGAAGGACGTCGCCGAGTCCGAGGAGCGGCCGCTCGCCTATTACGACGTCAACGTCGGCGGCATGCTGGCGCTGGCCGAGGTGATGGGCGAGGCCGGCGTGGCCACGCTGGTGTTCGGCTCCTCGGCCGGCGTCTACGGCGATGCCGACGACCTGTCCGTCACCGAGGGCGCCGCGCCGAAGCCGGCCAGCGTGTACGGGCGCACGAAGCGGGTCGTCGAGGATTTCCTGCGCGACCTCGCCCGTGCGAACGCGAACTGGCGCATCGCGATCGTGCGCAAGTTCAATGCCGCCGGGGCGCATTCGTCGGCGATGATGGGCGAGGCGTCGCGCGGACGCTCGATGCACCTGATCCCCCAGCTATGCCGCGTCGCTGCCGGCGAGGCGAGCGAGGTGATCGTCCACGGCGACGACTGGGACACGCCCGATGGAACCGGCGTGCGCGACTACGTCCACGTGCAGGATCTGGCGGACGGCTTCGTGCGGGCGCTTCGCTACGCGGCGGTCAACCCCGGTTTGCTGACGGTCAACCTGGGGAGCGGCGAGGGACATTCGGTGCTGGGCGTCCTGGCGGCCTTCGAGCGCGCATGCGGACGCTCGCTCCCGCGCGTCGTCGGGCCGCGACGCCCCGGCGACGTGGCCGGATACGCGGCCGACGTCACGCGCGCGGCCTCCGTGCTCGACTGGCGCCCGACGCGAAACCTCGACGCGATCTGCGCCGATGCGTGGCGCTGGCAGAAGATGGGCGGCCACTACTGAGCGGCGGCCGCACCGTCGGACGCTGCGTCAAGCCACTTCCCCGGGGTCTGCGATGTCGCCCCGTCAGCGGACGACGCGCTGCAGGCGCGGCGCCTCGCGGTAGCGCTTCAACTCGGACGTGAGCCACTCGCCGGAGAGCCGATCGCTCGTCCCGCAGCGGACGTGGTACGGCTCGCCGGACATGCTGCTGCCGCCCGCGACGTAGCGGATGAACTCCTCGGCGGTCGAGATGCGGCTTCCGGCCCAGCGGTACTTGCCGGCGAGGTGGTCGCGCGCCTGGCCGGCAGGGTATTCGCTGCCGTTACGCACGAACGTGCACGACGAGGTCGCGACGTAGTCGAGCAGGTGATCGATCTCGTCCTTCGCCGCATCGGCGGCGGAGGCCGCTGCGACGTGGGAGAGCGCAAATGCCAGCATCGCGACGGCGGCGAGCAGGGAGTGGCGGATACGGCGATCGGTCATCGGCGTTGCTTTGGCAAGAAAAGGACGATCTTCCGACAGGCTAGCCGATCGGCGGTTCCCCGAGCCTCGTCGTCCGTGCCGCCGCCCGGAGGGCCGACGGGACCTCGGCGCGAGACGATACGTCGTGACGCGCACGAGCGGCGCTGCCGTGGCTTCACGGGCACTCGGTTCCCGAGCCATGCGCGATCAACACCAGCTCGCGTCGTCGATGCCCGGTGCCCGCAGCAGCTCCTGGACGTTCGCCTCCATCACCCGGAATCCGATGTTCCCGTAGAGTCGCTGGCGACCTTCGTTCAGCACGTAGCTCGGACTGCCTTCGATTCGCATCCGGTCGGCATCCTGGTAGTCGGCAGTCAGGCGCGCGAACGCGACACCGCGGTGAATGCAGTCCTCGATCGCGCCGATGTCGACGCCGATGGGCGCGGCGATCTCGCATTGCCAGGCCGAGCCGATCTTCTCCGCCGTATTGCCGAAGACCGAGCAGAACCGATGCCGCAGGCGGACGGCGTCGCCGAACCTGTCGCCGACCGCGTCGATGCGAGCCTGCGAGACATAGGCCCAGACGCACAACACGTCCGAAAAACACGTGATCTCGACCGTGTCCATCGGGCATCCCCCGGAGGTGAACGACGAGCCTACTCTGCGCCAGCTCCGATGCTCGCTGCAAGCGCGAGCAGGCACCCGTCACGATGCCGCCATCGCATCGTGGGCCATCCGTCGCTCCGCCATCGGATCGCCTCGGCAACGCGCCACCTCACGCGGACGCGACCTTCAGCGCCTCGACGCGGATCTCCTCGGTGAGGCGCGCCTTCAGCGTGGAGAACTCCGGCGACGTCTTGATCGTGTAGTGGCGCGGATGCGCGAGCGCAACGGCGACGTCGGCCTTGATGCGGCCCGGCCGCGCCGTCATCACGACGACGCGATTGGCCATGAAGATCGCTTCCTCGATGTCGTGCGTGACGAAGAGCACGGTCTTGCGCTCGCTTTCCCAGATCGAAAGCAGGAGCTCCTGCATCAGCGACCGCGTCTGGTTGTCGAGGGCGCCGAACGGCTCGTCGAGGAGCAGTATCCGCGGCTCGTTCGCGAGCGCGCGCGCGATCGCCGTCCGCTGCTGCATGCCGCCGGAAAGCATCTTCGGATAGTGGTTCTCGAACCCGCCGAGCCCCACCTTGGCGACGTAGTGCGCGGCGATTTCCGCCTGCCGCGCGGGCGCGGCGCCCTTTTCGCGCAGCCCGAAGCAGATGTTCTCGCGCACGGTGAGCCACGGGAACAGCGTGTAGCTCTGGAACACCATGCCGCGATCGGAACCGGGACCCTTCACGACGTGCCCGTCGAGCAGCACCCTGCCCGTCGTCGGGAAGTCGAGTCCGGCGACGATGCGCAGCAGCGTGCTCTTCCCGCATCCGGACGGCCCGAGGATCGTGATGAAGTCGTTGTCGGCGACGGCGAGCGACGTCGGCAGGAGCGCCTGCGTCGGGGCGCCGCCGTGCACGGCGGGGAACGTGCGCGACACGTCGTCGATCGCAAGCGCGCTCATGGCGCATGCCACCGGAACAGCGCGCGGTTCGCCTGCTTGAACGCGAGATCGGAGACGAGGCCGATGATGCCGATCAGGATGATTCCGAAGATGATCTGGCCGGTGTTGAGCAGCGCCTGGCTGTCGGTGATCATGTGGCCGATGCCGCTCGACGCGCCGATCAGCTCGGCCACGATCACGTAGGTCCACGCCCAGCCGAGCACGAGCCGCAGCGTCTCGGCGATCGCGGGCGCCGAGCTCGGCAGCAGCACGCGCCGCACGATGCCGCTCGCTTTCGCGCCGAGCGTGTACGCGGCCTCGACGAGGTCGCGCCGCGTCGAGCCGACGGTCACCGCGACCATCAGCACGATCTGGAAAAACGACCCGATGAAGATGACGAGCAGCTTCTGCGTCTCCCCGATGCCGGCCCAGAGAATCAGCAGCGGGATGAACGCGGACGCGGGCAGATAGCGCGCGAACGAGATGAAGGGCTCGAAGAACGCCTCGACCGGCTTGTACGCGCCCATGGCGATGCCGAGCGGCACGCCGATCAGCGCGGCGAGGACGAAGCCGCCGACCACCCGCCAGATCGTGATGCCGACGTCCTTCGCGAAGCCGAATTGCGTGAAGAGCGTCCAGCCCTCGTGGAGCATCGTCAGCGGATCGGCGAGGAACGTCCTCGGCACCAGCCCGCCGAACGTGACCGCGCTCCACACGAGCACGAACAGGACGAAGAACGCGAGCCCGAGCGCGGCCTTGCGCGCGGGCGCGACGGGCTTGAGCGGCGTCATCGGTCGGGGCAGGCGTATCCGTTCCGGATGCTGAAGGCGCTATCTGCGGCAGGCAGCGGGCGGCATGCGTCGCTCGCTCCATCACCCCAGTCGCTCGCACCGCACGCCACCCGCTGCCCTGGACGCGGTGGTGGCGCTCCGGCAGCGGGCGGCATGCGTCGCTCGCTGCATTACCCCGGTCGCTCGCACCGCACGCCACCCGCTGCGCTGGACGCGGTGCCGGCGCTTCGGCAGCGGCCGGTCGCGCAACTCCCGCGATACCGTCCGACGCCGCCCCGTCGCTACTTGATGAAACGCGTGTCGTAGAGTGAGTTGATGTCCGGCACCGATTTGATGATGCCGATCTCGAGCAGCAGGTCGGCGGCGTCCTTGCTGAACTGCTGCAGCTCGCCATTGAAGAACTTCTGGTTGGCAGCCTTGTCCTGCCAGCGCAGGTAGTTCGCCGACTCGGCGAACTGCTCGCCGCTCTGCTTCACGTCGGCGCCCATGATCTCGTGGCTCTTCTTCGGATCTTTCTGGATCATCGCGAGCGCCTCGAAGTAGCTGTCCGTCAGCGCCTGCGCCGCCTTCGGGTTGTCGGCGAGGAACTTCGGCGTGCACCCGAACGTGTCCATGATCATCGGGTAGTCGAGCGTCGTCGCGATGATCTTCCCCGCTTCCGGCGCCTTGCGCACCGTCGACAGGTACGGCTCGTACGTCATCGCCGCGTCGTTCTGCCCGGCGACGAACGCCTGCGCCGCGGGGCCGGGCTCGAGATTGACGACGGTGACGTCCTTCACCGAGAGGCCGTTCTTCTTGAGGAACCACGCGAGCGTGAAATACGGCGCCGTGCCGGGCGCGGACGCCGCGACCGTCTTGCCCTTGAGATCGGCGATCTTCGCGATGTTGCTGCGCACGACCATGCCGTCGGCGCCGTAGCTCTTGTCCATCTGGAAGATCTGCTTCGTCGCGACGCCGTTCGCATTCCACACGACCCAGGTCTCGACGGTCGTCGCCGCGCACTGCACGTCCCCGGACGCGATCGCGAGATGGCGATCCTTCTGCGGGATCTTCTTCATGTCGACGTCGAGACCGTGCTGCTTGAAGATGCCTGCCTCCTTCGCCAGCGTGAGCGGCGCGAAGCCGGTCCAGCCGGAATAGCCGATCGCGACCTTCGTTTGGGACGACGCGGGAACGGCGAGCGCGGCGAGCGCGACGCCGGCCGCGATTGCGACGATCTTGCGCATGACGGATCTCCCCCTGGGCATGAACGCCCGCATTATGCGGCGCGCCGAAGGGCTGTCAACGCCGTCGCTTTAAGGCCGCTCGTCGAGGCCGTTTACAATCGCGTCGGATGCCCGGATGAAGACGCTGCTCGCCCCTGCCGCATTGCTCGACGACGGCTGGACCGCCGAAGTGGCGCTCGTCCTCGACGACACGGGTCGCATCGAGCGCATCGAGCGGGGCGCCGGCGATGGCGCGGGCGAGCGGCTCGCGGGGCCGGTCGTGCCCGCGATGCCGAACCTGCATTCGCACGCATTCCAGCGCGCGATCGCCGGCCGCACCGGACGCGCGTCGCCCGATCGCGACGACACGTTCTGGACCTGGCGGCAGGCAATGTACGCCGTGGTCGACCGGCTCGACGCCGATGCGTTCGAAGCGATCGCGGCGCAGGCGTTCGTCGAGATGGCGAAGGCGGGCTATGCATCGGTCGCCGAGTTCCACTACGTGCATCACGATCCGCACGGCAAGCCGTACGCGGATCCCGCGGAGCTCGCGTGGCGCGTCGTGAGCGCTGCGCAAACCGCGGGAGTCGGCCTGACGCTGCTGCCCGTGTTCTACGCGCACGGCAATTTCGGCGGCGCGGCCACCGTGCCGCTGCAACGGCGGTTCGTGAACAGCGTCTATACGTTCGAACGCCTGCACGACGCATTGCAGCGCCGCGCCGGGGACCGCGGTTACGTGCTCGGCGTCGCGCCGCACAGCCTGCGCGCCGTGACGCCCGAGGAGCTCGGCAAGATCGTGCGCCTCGCCGCCGCCGATGCGCCGATCCACATCCACGCGGCCGAGCAGACGCGGGAGGTCGACGACTGCTATCGATGGAGCGGCATGCGGCCGGTCGAGTGGCTGCTCACGCAGGCAGACATCGGCGAGCGCTGGTGCGTCGTGCACGCAACGCACATGACCGACCGCGAGGTGTCCGCTCTCGCCGCGAGCGGTGCGATCGCGGGCCTTGCGCCGAGCACCGAGGCCGATCTCGGTGACGGCATCTTTCCCGCCGAGGCCTACCTGCAGGCGGGCGGACGCTTCGGCGTCGGCACCGATTCCTGCACGCTGGTCGACCCGTTCGCCGAGCTGCGCCAGCTCGAGTGGTCGCAGCGGCTGCGCCTGCGGCGACGAAACGTCCTTGTCGACGGATCGCAGGAGCCGGTCGGCAGCAGGCTATGGCGGGCGGCC
Source organism: Casimicrobiaceae bacterium (assembly GCA_036375455.1). Classification (GTDB taxonomy): domain Bacteria; phylum Pseudomonadota; class Gammaproteobacteria; order Burkholderiales; family Casimicrobiaceae; genus VBCG01. Next base: position 8,475 of record DASURV010000030.1, read on the forward strand.
GCCCGCGGCGGTGCGCGGGCGCTCGCGCGCCCGGCGGGCACGCTCGCGCCGGGGATGCGCGCCGACCTGCTCGTGCTCGACGTCGACGAGCCCGCGCTCGCCGAGCAGCCGCTCGACGCGCTGCTCGACGCGGCGATCTTCGGGCCGTGCCGGCGTCCGGTGCGCGATCTGATGAGCGGCGGCCGCTGGATCGTCCGCGACGGCCGCCACGTGCGCGAGGTCGACGTGCTGCGACGCTTTCGCGCGGCGCTTGCGCGGGGAGCGCTCTGATGCTGCTGTGGCGCCTGACGCGCGGCGACTCGCCGCTGATCGTGAACGTGCCGCACGCGGGGTGCCACGTACCCGACGCGATCCTGCTGCGCCTGCGCCCGGCCGCGCGCGCGCTGCCCGATACGGACTGGCACGTCGACGATCTCTACCGCTTCGTTCCCTCCACGGGCGCCACGCTGATCGCGGCGACGCATTCGCGCTACGTCGTCGACCTCAATCGCGATCCGTCGGGCGCCGCGCTCTATCCGGGCGCCGACAACACCGAGCTCTGCCCGATGCGCACGTTCGCGAACGAGCCCATCTACCGGTCCGGCGAGGAGCCGGGCGAACGGGAGATCGCCGCACGGTGCGCGACGTTCTTCGAGCCGTACCACGCACTGATCGCCTCCGAGATCGGGCGCGTGCGCGATCGGCACGGCTACGCGGTCTTGATCGACGGCCATTCGATCGTCGCCGAGGTGCCGCGATTCTTCGAGGGCCGCCTGCCCGATCTCAATCTCGGGACGGGCGACGGCACAAGCTGCGATCCGTCCCTGCAGCGGCTCGCGTCGGATATCGTCGCCGGGGCGAGCGGCCTCACGCATGTGGTGAACGGCCGCTTCAAGGGTGGCTACATCACCCGGCACTACGGCGCACCGCAAGGCGGCGCGCACGCGCTGCAGCTCGAGATGGCGCAGGCTTGCTACATGGACGAGGCGAATCCTGGGGTGTTCGAGCCTTCGCGCGCGGCGGCGCTCGCCGCGGTGCTCGAGCGGCTCGTGATCGCGCTGTCCGAGTGGCGCCCGAGGCGATGACGCGATGATCCGCATCTACGTCGCCCGTCAGCGCTACGACGCGTACCTCGTCGCCGATCGGCTGAACCAGGCGGGCATTCGCGCGCACGTGTTCAACGAGCACATGTCGAGCATCGTCGGCGACGTGCCGCCGGACGTCGCGCAGCCGCAGGTCTGGCTCGCGGACGACCGCGACGAGCCCCGCGCGCGTGCGCTGCTGCGCGAGATGGAGCTCGACGCGATGCGCACGACGCCCC
>DASURV010000031.1:0-6701 GCA_036375455.1 Casimicrobiaceae bacterium
CCTCGACGTTCGGCAGGCGCTCGACGATCTCGGCATCAGCGAGCAGGAGGCGGCCGAGATCGGCATCCGTGTGTTCAAGGTCGCCATGCCCTGGCCGCTCGAGCCCGAGGGCGTGCGGCATTTCGCGGAAGGTCTCGACGAGATCCTCGTCGTAGAGGAAAAGCGCCAGATCGTCGAGTACCAGTTGAAGGAGCAGCTCTACAACTGGCGCGACGACGTGCGCCCGCGCGTCGTCGGCAAGTTCGACGAGAAGGGCGAATGGGTGCGCCCGCACGGCGACTGGCTGCTGCCGCCGCACGCCGAGCTCACGCCCGCGATGATCGCGCGCGTGATCGCGCAGCGGATCGAGCGACTCGAGCTGCATCCGCGGCACGTCGAGCGGATCCGCCAGCGGGTCGACTTCATCAACCAGAAGGAGCGCGCGCTCGCAACGCCGAAGATCAGCCTCGCGCGCATGCCCTACTTCTGCTCGGGTTGCCCGCACAACACGTCGACGAACGTTCCGGAGGGAAGCCGGGCGACGGCGGGCATCGGCTGCCACGTGATGGCGATCTGGATGGATCGCAACACGTCGACGTTCACCCACATGGGCGGCGAGGGGGTGCCATGGATCGGCCAGGCGCCGTTCACCGACGAGAAGCACGTGTTCGCGAACCTCGGCGACGGCACCTATTACCACAGCGGCATCCTCGCCATTCGCGCCGCCGTCGCCGCGGGCGTCAACATCACCTACAAGATCCTCTACAACGACGCGGTCGCGATGACGGGCGGCCAGCCGGTCGACGGGCCGCTCTCGCCGCGCGACATCGCGCTCCAGTGCGCGGCCGAGGGCGTGTCGAAGATCGTCGTCGTCACCGACGAGCCCGGCAAGTATCCGGCGGGCCATTTCGCGGGCGACATCGACGTGCGCCATCGCGACGACCTCGACGCCGTGCAGCGGCTGCTGCGCGAAACCTCCGGCACGACGATCCTGCTCTACGACCAGACCTGCGCCGCCGAGAAGCGCCGCCGGCGCAAGCGCGGCAAGTATCCCGATCCGGCGAAGCGGGTGGTCATCAACGAGCTGGTCTGCGAAGGCTGCGGCGACTGCGGCGTCAAGTCGAACTGCGTCTCCGTCGCCCCGCTCGAGACGGAGTTCGGCCGCAAGCGCACGATCGACCAGTCGTCGTGCAACAAGGATTATTCGTGCGTCAACGGCTTCTGCCCGAGCTTCGTCACCGTCGAGGGCGGACAGTTGCGCAAGCCGAGGAAGGCCGAAAGCGTCGATTTCTCGCATCTGCCGGCGCCGGCACCGGCGGCGAGCGGCGAGCCCTACGGGATTCTCGTCACCGGCATCGGCGGCACCGGCGTGGTGACGATCGGCGCGCTGCTCGGCATGGCCGCGCATCTCGAGGGCAAGGGCTGCAGCGTGCTCGACATGACGGGGCTCGCGCAGAAGAACGGCGCCGTCGTCTCGCACGTGCGCATCGCGGATGCGCCGGAGCAGCTTCATGCGACGCGCATCGCCGCCGGCGAGGCGAAGCTGGTGCTCGCGTGCGACATCCTGACCGGCGTCGGCTACGAAGCGCTCGCCAAGATGCAAAAGGGCGTGACCAAGGCGCTCGTCAACACGGCGCTCGTCATGCCGGCGCAGTTCACGCGCGATCCGGACCTCCGCTTCCCGACCGGCTCGATGGAGCAGGAGATCAAGGACGCGGTCGCGCCCGGCGACGCGGAATTCCTCGACGCGACGAAGCTCGCGACCGGGCTGATGGGCGATTCGATCGCCACCAACCTGTTCATGGTCGGCTACGCGTATCAGCGGGGCCTGTTGCCGCTCGGCGAGGCGGCGATCCTGCGCGCGATCGAGCTGAACGAGGCGGCGGTCGAGTCGAACAAGCAGAGCTTTCGCTGGGGGCGCCTCGCCGCGGTCGAGCCGGCGCGCGTCGCCGCCGCCGCGATCCCGGCCGCAAGGCCCGACTCGCAGCGCCTGTCGGCGTCGCTCGACGAGGTGATCGAGCGCAGGCAGCGCTTCCTGACCGATTACCAGGACGCCGCCTATGCGAAGCGCTACGCCGACCTGGTGGCGAAGGTCCGCGCGGCCGAGGCGGCCAGGCAGCCCGGAGCGACCGATCTGACCGAAGCCGTGGCCCGCTATTACTTCAAGCTGCTCGCGATCAAGGACGAGTACGAGGTCGCGCGGCTGTACGCGGAGACCGACTTCGTCCAGCGCGTCGCCGCGCAGTTCGAAGGCGACTACAAGCTCCGCTTCCACCTCGCGCCGCCGGCGCTCAACAAGCCCGACGCGAAGACCGGCGCGCCGCGCAAATCGGCGTATGGACCGTGGATGCTGCCGGTGTTCCGCACGCTCGCCAGGCTGCGCCGCTTCCGCGGCGGCGCGCTCGACGTGTTCGGCAGGACCGAGGAGCGCCGCAGGGAGCGCGCCCTGATCGGGCAGTACGAGGCGCTCGTCGACGAACTGCTCGCGCGGCTTTCGCCGCAGAACTACGAGCTCGCGGTGGCGCTCGCGTCCATTCCCGAGCACATCCGCGGCTACGGGCACGTGAAGGAGCGGCATCTGAGGGACGCCAAGGCGCGCGAGGCGGCGCTGCTCGCGCGCTTTCGCGGCGCCCCGGAAGCGGCCGCGGCGACGAAGGTCGCGGTCGCGGCCGCTTGACGCCGGTCGCGGCGCGGACGATGCCGAGCGAGCGCAATCCGTTCGACCTGTCCGGGCGCGTCGCGCTCGTGACCGGCGCCTACCGCGGGCTCGGTTTCGCGATCGCGCGCGGCTTCGCCGCGGCGGGCGCGCGCGTGATCCTGAACGGACGCAACGCCGATGCCCTGGCGGGTGCGACGGCCGCGCTCGCCGGTGAAGGCCTGGCCGCGGAACACGCGCTGTTCGACGTGACCGACGCCCGCGCCGTGCGCGAAGGGGTGGCGGCGATCTCGCGGCGCCTCGGCGCCATCGACATCCTGGTGAACAACGCGGGCGTCCAGCGCCGTCACGCGCTCGTCGACTTTCCGCAGCGCGAGTGGGACGAGGTCATCGCGACCAACCTGACCGCGCCGTATGTCGTCGCGCAGGCGGTCCTGCCGGCGATGATCGAGAAGCGGCGCGGCAAGATCATCAACATCGCGTCGCTGCTGTCGGAGCTGGCGCGCCCGAGCGTCGTGCCCTACACCGCGGCGAAGGGCGGCATACGGCAACTCACGCGCGGCATGGCGGTGGAGCTCGCGCCGCACAACATTCAGGTGAACGCGATCGCGCCCGGCTACTTCGCGACGGAAATGAACCGGGCGCTGCTCGACGACCCGAGCTTCGACGCGTGGGTCAGGCAGCGCACGCCCGCGGGCCGCTGGGGCGAGCCGCACGAGATTGCCGGGCTCGCCGTGTTCCTCGCCTCGGCCGCCGCGGACTACATCACCGGCCAGATGATCATCATCGACGGCGGCATGTCCGTCGCGCTCTGACTCATTGCAGCGCCTGAGCGGCGCGAAACAGCTTCTCCGTGCGCGCGCCGGAGCGGCAATACGCCAGCACCGGCTTCGGCAATTGCTGCAGCAGCTCGCGCATCCGGGCGATCTCGGCGGGCGTCTGATACGCCGATTGCACGGGCAGGAACGCATAGTCGAGCCCGGCCGCCTGCGCCGCCCGCTGCATCGCCTGCGACGTCGGCTGCGACGGGCCGGCCTCGAAGTCGGGACGGTTGTTGATGACGCTCCGGAAGCCCGTGGCGGCAGCCTGCGCCATGTCGTCCTCGGTCAACTGGCCCGCCGTCGCGAATTCCGGGCTGAGCCACGCGTATCTCAGTGCCATCGACCCATCCTCTTCGTCCGCCTCGTCCCGCTCACCCGGGCGCCTTCTGCGCGGTCGGCCTGCGGTCGAGCAATCGATAGAGCCACGCGAGCCCCGCCGTCGTGCTTTTCGCGGGGCGATACTCGCAGCCGATCCAGCCCTCGTAGCGCAGTTCGTCGAGCACCTTGAACACGTAGCCGTAGTTCACCTCCCCGACGTCGGGCTCGTGCCGATCCGGGACCCCCGCGATCTGGATATGGCCGATGTGGGGCAGATAGCGCCGCAGCTTTCCGGTGAGATCGCCCTCGACGATCTGCGCGTGGTAGAGGTCCATCTGTACCTTGAGATTCGCGGCGCCGACCTCGGTTCGGATCGCGTGCGCCTGGGCCTGCGTCGTGAGCAGGTAGTCGGGCAGGTCGCGCGGGTTGATCGGCTCGATCAGGATCGAGGCCGCCTGCGCCGCCGCCTCGGTGCACGCGAAGCGCAGGTTGCGCACGTAGCTGCGTATCCGCCGCTCGCGCTCCGCCGCGTCCGCCCCCGCCGGCAACACGCCCGCCATCACGTGGATGCGCGGACATCCGAGCGCCTTCGCGTACTGCAACGCGTTGGCGATGCTCGCCGCGAATTCGTGCTCGCGTCCCGGGAGCGACGCGAGTCCCCTGTCCCCGGCCTCCAGGTTTCCCGGGGGCGCGTTCAGCAGCACGACGTCGAGGCGATGCTCGCGCTGCTTGGCGACGAGCTCGTCGATCCGGTAGTCGTACGCGAACGCGAACTCGACCGCGCGGAACCCGGCGTGCGCGGCTTCGCCGAAGCGCTCGAGGAACGGCACTTCGTCGAAGAGGAACGAGAGGTTGGCGGCAAAGCGCGGCATTCGTCGAATCGCGTCGCGAGCGGCACCATCGCGTCGGCTATGAGGTGCCCGTGATTGTGCGCCGCCCATGCGCGACGCCGCAATCCAAGCCGGGTGTCGCAAAACTGCAACGCGGCACAACCGTTCGTCGGCTGCGCGAGCGGCGCCGCTGGTTGTGGACAAAGCGGTGGATACGCGGTGCGCGAAACGTTGGTCATTCGGCGAGCGCGCTTCAGAACGCTGTTTTTGCGCCCGTTTTGGCGCGCGCCGCTGTGGACGAAAAAAGGCTTGCACCGGACCCCCCGACCCACTATGCTTGGTGTCGAAAGCGCGAGCCGACACAACATATAGTAGATTTCAACGCGAGACCCTTTGGCGCCCCCGGGGCGCCGGTGGCGTGCGGGCAGGAGGACCGGCGCCAGTCTTCCGCGGGCCATTGCCCCGGAAATCGCGCCGCTGGCGCCCCGCGAATCGCACCCCGAATGACGCCGCTGGCGCCCCCGCGAATCGCACCCCGAATAACGCCGCGGGTGGCGGCGACCAGGACGGCAACGACCAGGAGCAGCTCTCATGCGCATCGGCACCACTTCCACTCCCCCCATCGCAAACCCGCCGCGTGATCTGATCATGGGAGAGCCTGGAAGTCCGGTGGCAAGCGCCGCGGATCCGCGCTTCGCGCAGTTCAAGGTCATCCGCCGCAACGGCGCCGTCGTCGGCTTCGAGCCGGCGAAGATCACGATCGCGATGACGAAGGCGTTCCTCGCCGTCAACGGCGGCCATGGGGCGGGCTCGGCGCGCGTGCGCGACGAAGTCGCGAAGCTGACCGAAGCGGTCGTCGCCGCGCTGCTCAAGCGCAAGCCGGACGGCGGCGCGATCCACATCGAGGAGATCCAGGACCAGGTCGAGCTCGCGCTGATGCGCGGGGGCGAGCACGAAGTCGCGCGCGCCTACGTGCTCTATCGCGAAAAGCGCGCGCAGGAGCGCGCGCAGGAGAAGCAGCAGAAGAGCACCCGGACCGAGGACACGACGCTGCACGTCACCGACAACGGCGTGCGCAAGCCGCTCGATTTCGAGCGGCTGTCGGACCTCGTCAACGCATCGTGCCAGGGACTGCCCGACGCCAAGCCCAACCGCATCCTGAAGGCGACGCTGAAGGACCTCTACGACGGCGTGCCGATGGAGGAGGTGCGCAAGTGCGTCGTGCTCGCCGCCCGCACGCTGATCGAGAAGGATCCCGCCTACTCGTACGTCACCGCGCGCCTGCTCCTCGATGCGCTGCGCTTCGAGGCGCTCGGCGAGGAGGCGACGCAGGCCGACATGGACGCGAAGTACGCCGAGTATTTCCCGCAGTTCGTCGGGCACGGCATCCGCATCGGCCTGCTGAACGAGGCGCTCGCGCAGTTCGACCTCGCGAGGCTCGGCGCCGCGCTCCAGCCCGCGCGCGACCTGCAGTTCGGCTACCTGGGCCTGCAGACGCTCTACGACCGCTATTTCCTCGTCGACCAGTACGTCGGCGGCCGCCGCTTCGAGCTGCCCCAGTGCTTCTTCATGCGCGTCGCGATGGGGCTCGCGCTGAACGAGGTCGACCGCGAGGCGCGCGCCATCGAGTTCTACAACGTGCTGTCGACGTTCGACTTCATGTCGAGCACGCCGACGCTGTTCAACTCCGGCACGCGCCGTTCACAGCTCTCGAGCTGCTACCTGACGACCGTTTCGGACGACCTCGACGGCATCTATCAGGCGATCAAGGAAAACGCCATGCTGCAGAAGTACGCCGGCGGCCTCGGCAACGACTGGACCCCGGTGCGCGCCATGGGCGCCCGCATCAAGGGCACCAACGGCAAGTCGCAGGGCGTGGTGCCGTTCCTCAAGGTGGCCAACGACACGGCTGTGGCCGTGAATCAGGGCGGCAAGCGCAAAGGCGCCGACTGCGCGTATCTCGAGACCTGGCATCTCGACGTGGAGGAGTTCCTCGAGCTGCGCAAGAACACGGGCGACGAGCGGCGCCGCACGCACGACATGCACACGGCCAACTGGATTCCGGATCTGTTCATGCGGCGCGTGGCGGCCGATGCG
>DASURV010000032.1:0-2267 GCA_036375455.1 Casimicrobiaceae bacterium
GTCAGGCCCGCACCTCGAGGATCTTCATCGCGTTGGTCTTGCCGGACACGCCCGTCAGCTCCCCTTTCGTGAGGATGATGCGGTCGCCCGGGTCGACCATCTTGGTCCGCAGCATCAGCTTGAAGATATCGGCGTACAGCGCCTGCGCGTTGGTGTGCGTGATGTCGAACGTCACCGGGTACACGCCTCGATACAGCATGACCCGGCGGCGCGTCACTTCGTGACGCGTGAATGCGTAGACCGGAATGTCGGAGCGGATACGCGACATCCACAGCGGCGTGGAGCCCGACTCGGTCAAGGCGACGATCGCCCGCACCTTGAGGTGGTTGGCCGTGTACATGACCGCCATCGCGATCGCCTCGTCGGTCTTCTCGAAAATGCCGCTCTCCATGCGGTGGCGCACCGGCGAGTGCGACGACTCGTACTTTTCCGCGCCGAGGATCACCTGCGACATCGCTTCGACGGCCTTGACCGGATATTTGCCCACGGCGCTCTCGCCGGAGAGCATCACCGCGTCCGTGCCGTCCATCACCGCGTTCGCGACGTCCGAGACTTCGGCGCGCGTCGGCACCGGATTGTGGATCATCGACTCCATCATCTGCGTCGCCGTAATCGCGACGCGATTGCGCTTGCGAGTGGCCGCGATGATGTGCTTCTGCAGCCCGGTCAGCTCCGCATAGCCGACTTCGACGCCGAGGTCGCCGCGCGCGACCATGATGGCGTCGGAGGCGTCGATGATCTCCTCGAGGGCGGGTATCGCTTCGGCGCGCTCGATCTTGGCGATCAGCATCGCGCGCCCGCCGGCGGCGCGCATCAACTGGCGCGCCATGTACATGTCTTCCTTGCTCTTCGGGAACGAGACCGCGAGATAGTCGGCCTCGAGCCGCGCCGCGGTCTTCACGTCCTCCATGTCCTTCGCGGTGAGCGCCGGCGCCGACAGGCCGCCGCCCATCCGGTTGATCCCCTTGTTGTTCGACAGCACGCCGCCCACGATCACGCGCGTGACGATGCGGGGGCCGTCGACCGTCTCGACCTCGAGCTTGATCAGTCCGTCGTCGAGCAGCAGCACCGCCCCGGGGCCGACGTCGTTGACGAGCTCGCGATAGTCGAGCCCGACGCGCGTCACGTCGCCCTTGTCGCATTCGGCGTCGAGGATGAAGCTTGCACCGGGGACGAGCTCGACCTTGCCTTCCGCGAACTTGCCGATTCGGATCTTCGGACCCTGCAGGTCGGCCATGATCGCGACCTCGCGGCCGAGCGCGCGAGCGACCTCGCGGACGAGTTCCGCGCGCTCGACGTGATCCTGGCCGGTGCCGTGCGAGAAATTGAGCCGGACGACGTCAGCGCCGGCCGCGAGCATCCGCCGCAGCACGTCCGGCTTGCTGCATGCGGGCCCGAGCGTGGCGACGATCTTGGTTGAGCGCGGCATGGGGTTCTTTGGTCGGTGCGATGCAAGCGATGGTACGGGAATCGGATGGAACTAGCCCTGGGCGCGCTCGACGAGCACCTCGACAGCGGGGAGCGTCTTGCCTTCGAGGAACTCGAGGAACGCACCGCCGCCGGTCGAGATGTAACCGATGCGGTCGCCGACGCCGAATTTCGCGATCGCGGCGAGCGTGTCGCCGCCGCCGGCGATCGAGAATGCGGGCGAGGCGGCGATCGCTTCCGCGACCGCACGCGTTCCGGCGGCGAACGCGTCGATTTCGAACACGCCGACCGGACCGTTCCATACGGCGGTCCCCGCCTCGCCGATGACGCGCGCAAGCGCCGTGGCCGTCTCCGGACCGATGTCGAGAATCAGGTCGTCGTCCGCGACGTCGGCGATCGCCTTGATCACCGGCGTTGCGTCGGCCGCCACGCGCTTCGCGCATACGACGTCGACGGGCAGCGGCACCTTGCTCTCGAACTCGGCGAGGATCGCCTGCGCTTCGTTCGCAAGCGCGGGCTCGGCGAGCGAGCGGCCGATGCGATGACCGGCAGCGAGCAGGAACGTATTCGCGATGCCGCCGCCGACGATCAGCGTGTCGACCTTCGCCGCGAGCGCGCGCAGGATCGTGAGTTTTGTCGACACCTTCGCGCCCGCCACGATCGCGACCAGCGGCCGGCGTGGAGCATCGAGCGCGCGCCCGAGCGCGTCGAGCTCCGCAGCGAGCAGCGGGCCGGCGCAGGCGATCGGCGCGTAGCGCGCCATCATGTGCGTCGTCGCTTCCGGGCGATGGGCGGTGCCGAACGCGTCGTTGCAGTACACGTCGCAGAGATAAGCCATC
>DASURV010000033.1:0-8210 GCA_036375455.1 Casimicrobiaceae bacterium
AGAGGGTGCGCGAGCGGCCGTCGGCGCGGCCCCGCGCGGAAACAGCCACCAGGTCGCCGCCAGCGCTGCGACGCCGATGACCGCGATCGCGGCGACGATCACGATCGCCGCGGTCTGCGAGGGCCGCGTGCGCGACGCGCCGCCGAGCGACACGTCCCCCGCCGCGCGGATCTCCGGCCGAGTCCTGCCGCCGGCGGCGGCGAGGTTGGGAAGCGTTGCGTCGGCGTCCTTCGCGGCCGCCGCCGCGCCCGCGGGCGCCGCGTTGGCGGGCATCGCCGCGCGCAGCGCAAGCGAGAATTCCTGCGCCGTCTGGAAACGGTCGTCGGGCCGCTTCGCCAGCGCCTTGCGCACGACGGCGTCGATCGCCGGAGGCAGCCGGACATTCAGCGTCGACGGCGGCAGCGGATCCTCCTTCAACACCTTTTGCATCGTCGTCGTCGTCGAGCCCGCGAACGGACGCTCGCCGGTCAGGAACTGGTAGAGGATCACGCCGGCGGAGAAAAGGTCCGCCCGGCCATCGACGGGAAGCCCCATGATCTGCTCGGGCGACATGTAGTTCGGCGTGCCCACCACCGTGCCGACCTGGGTCAGGTTCGACGACTCGATGTGCGCGATGCCGAAATCGGCGACCTTCGCGCTGCCGTCGGCAAGCAGGAAGACGTTGGCCGGCTTGACGTCGCGATGCACGACGCCCTGGCGGTGCGAATAGTCGAGCGCGGCGAGGATCTGCGTCATGATCCGCTCGATGTCCGACGCCTTGAACCGCTCGTCGGCCGCGAAGCATTCCTTGAGCTCGCGTCCCTCGACGAACTCCATCGCGATGAACCACGTGCCGTCGTCCTCGTCGAAATCGTGGATCGCGACGATGTTCGGATGGTTGAGGCGCCCGGCCGCCTGGGCCTCGCGACGAAAGCGCGCGATCGCGTCGGCGGTCTGCGCGCCTTCGAGCTGGTCGGGACGGATCGTCTTCAGCGCGACGCGGCGCTTGATCAGCGGGTCGTAGCCTTCGTAGACGACACCCATCGCGCCGCGGCCGAGCTCGCGGCGAACTTCGTACTTGCCGAGCTGGCCGATCATCGGCGCGCGCCTCCCCTGCGCTGGATGGCGGTGCCGGCCGATCCGGCGGCACCGATGTGCTTCAGCCGATCACTTGTACTTGCTGTCGATCTCCCACACCGACTTCTGCACGAGGCGCTGCACCATCGTGTCGAGCGACACGCCCCCCTGCTGCGACTGCGAGACGCCGAGGACGGACGTCGACTTCGCGCCGACCTCCATCTTCTCCTCGGTGTAGCCCTGCGCGAGCTGCTCCGTCGTCTCCGCGTCGATGATCTTGTAGCGCATGCCGATGATCCAGACGCCGGTCGATTCTCCGGTGTGCACGGAACCGACGGCCGCCTGGCCGACGGCGCCCGCGCGCGCGCCGCCCCACGATCCGCTGAAGGCGCCGAGCGCGCCGGCGATGTTGCCGAGCGCGTGCCCGTCGAATCCCTGCTGCGCCGCGGCGACCTGCTCCGTTTTCAGGATGTCGAACCTGACGACGTACTTCGTGCTCTTGAGCTTGCCCATGCCGAGGAACTTGCGCGCCTGCTGCGGGTCGCCCAGGTTGTACGCCAGCTCGAACTCGCGCAGCACCGGCCCCAGGTCCGAGCGCTCGAGCACCTGGAAGTTGGCGGCCGACAGCTCGACCTCCGCGAAATCCGCGATGTTGTTCGCCGTGAATTTCTGCAGGAACGTCGCGTTGCTGCTCTTGATCTCGCCCGGGATGACGATGAGCGCCGGCCCCTTGCGGTTCTTGTTCATGTATTCGACGGGCCGATAGAGCGCCTGATCGGCCGACTGGTTGGCGCGTTGCGAGGTATCGCTGCCCGCAGTGGGCGACGGATTGCCGAACTGCGGCTGGGGGAGCGCGGCCGTCGAGGCCAGGGCGAGCGTCGCGCCGAGCAGCGCCGCGATGCGGCGAAGCGGCAAACGGTGGTTCATGGATTCCTCCCTTTGCGTATTCGAGCGGGCCGCGGCGGCGCTTCGGTTCGTGCGCCGCCCGTCGGCCTTCACTTCGGCCGGCCCGCGTTGCGGCAATAGTCCGCGTACAGCGCCGCCACGACGTCGTCGGCCTTCTCGTTGACGAGCGTCAGCGCCATGTTCTGCACGTCCGAGCCCGCATAGGAGCGCGAGCTCGCCTCGGTGTCCGAGATCACGCGGCCGTTGCTGCCGGTGAGCGTGAACCCCATGTTCACCGATACCTCGTTGACCGCCATCAACGGGTTTCGCGTCGCCTGCGAGGAGATCAGTCCGCGCAGGATGAAGCTCGCGCCGAGGCGCCGCGATGCCGACAGCGCCGCATCCGGATCGTTGCGGAAATAGGCGTCGATCTCCGCCTGCGCGATCTGCCTGCGGATCTCCTCGGGCGTGTAGGTGCGCAGCCCGAGCGCCTGCAGGCGCTTGTTGATCGCCTGGTAATGCGGGCCGTAGTTCTGCTGATGCGCCTCGATGTAGCCGTTCGACTGCCGCTCGCCGATGACGACCATGATTTTCTTGTTCATCAGCTCGGCGCGACACGGCTCGGAAAGGTCCCGCGCGATGCGCTCCTCGCGCGCCGCCGCCTCGCGCTGCGCGCTGTCGTCGGGCTGGGAGAAGCGGAAGCCCTGCGCGCTCGCGGTCGACGTCGCCGCAACGAGCAGCAGCACGGACAGCGCGGATCGGGCCTTCATGGCGGCATCGAGACGACGAGCTTCCAGGTCGACGTTGAAGGTTAGCCGAACGCATGACCGAAATCCATACGAATACTCCGCTTGCCGCCGGACGGCGTGCGCACCGCGCGACAATGCGAAAATGGCGGGTGCCTCACGCCTTCCATCCCGCGGTCGCCGCCTGGTTCGGCAAGACGTTCGCGGCGCCCACCGAGCCGCAGGCACGCGCCTGGCCGCTGATCCAGGCCGGACAGAACGTCCTGATCGCCGCGCCGACCGGATCGGGCAAGACGCTCGCGGCGTTCCTCGCCGCGATCGACGCCCTGATCCGCGAGGGTCTGCGTGACGGGCTGGCGGATCGGACCTTCGTCATCTACGTCTCGCCGCTGAAGGCGCTGTCGAACGACATCCAGAAGAACCTCGCGGCGCCGCTCGCCGGCATTCGCGGGGAGCTGGCGGCGCTCGGGCTGCCCGACGTCGACATCCGCACGCTGGTGCGCACCGGCGACACGCCGCAGCACGAGCGCGAGAGCATGCGGCGGCGGCCGCCGCACATCGTCGTGACGACGCCCGAATCGCTGTACATCCTCCTCGGGTCGGCGTCCGGTCGCAGGATGCTCGCGACCGCGCGCTCGGTGATCGTCGACGAAATTCACGCGCTCGCGCCGAACAAGCGCGGCAGCCATCTGGCGTTGTCGCTGGCCCGGCTCGATGCGCTGGCGAGCGAGCCGCTGACGCGCATCGGTCTCTCCGCAACGCAACGTCCGATCGAGGAGGTCGCGCGCTTCCTCGTCGGGATGCAGGCGCCCGCGAAAACGCCCGCCGCTGCCGTGCAGGCCGCGACACCCGAGCGGAGCGCGGCGCCGTGCGCGATCATCGACACCGGGCACATGCGTGCGCGCGATCTGGCGCTCGAGGTGCCGGGATCGGCGCTCGAGCCGGTGATGTCGAGCGAGGTGTGGCTGCAGGTCTACGCGCGGCTCGCGGACCTGATCGCGCAGCACCGCACGACGCTGGTGTTCGTCAATACGCGGCGGATGGCGGAGCGCGTCGCGCGCCATCTGTCGGAGCTGCTGGGCGCCGCGAACGTGATGGCGCACCACGGCAGCATGGCGAAGGCGCTGCGCCTCGCGGCCGAGCAGCGGCTGAAGGCCGGGGAGCTGAAGGCGCTGGTCGCGACCGCCTCGCTCGAGCTCGGCATCGACATCGGCGACGTCGGGCTCGTCTGCCAGATCGGCTCGCCGCGTTCGATCTCGACGTTCCTGCAGCGGGCGGGGCGCGCGAGCCACACGGTGGGCGGCGTGCCGAAGGCGCGGTTGTTCCCGCTCTCCCGCGACGAGCTCGTCGAGTGCGCCGCGCTGCTCGACGCCGTGCGACGCGGCGAGCTCGATCGCCTGACGATTCCGCAGGCGCCGCTCGACGTCCTCGCGCAGCAGATCGTCGCGGAGGTCGCCGCACGCGAATGGCCGGAAGCGGCGCTCTACGTGGCGCTGACGCGCGCCGCGCCCTACGCCCGCCTCGGCTACGACGAATATCGCGACGTCGTGCGCACGCTCGCCGACGGCTACACGACACGGCAGGGGCACCGCGGCGCGTACCTGCACCGCGACGCCGTCAACGGCGTGCTGCGCGCGCGCCGGGGCGCCCGCCTCACCGCGCTCACGTCGGGCGGCGCGATTCCCGACACCGCCGACTACGACGTCGTCCTCGAGCCGGCGGGCCAGATGGTCGGAACCGTCAACGAGGATTTCGCCGTCGAGAGCCTTGCCGGCGACGTGTTCCAGCTCGGCAATGCATCGTATCGAATCCGCCGCATCGAAGCGGGCCGCGTGCGCGTCGAGGATGCGCAGGGCGAGGCACCGAACATTCCGTTCTGGCTCGGCGAGGCGCCGGCGCGCAGCGACGAGCTCTCGTACGCGGTGTCGCGGCTGCGCGCCGAGCTCTTCGCGCGGGGCGAACCGGGTGCCGCCGGCGCGACGGCGGTGCCCGCCAGGGACGGCGACGTCGAGGATCGGCTGCGCGGCGTCGACAGGGACGCGGCGGTCGAGGCGCTCGCGGCGCGCGGCGTCGATCCGGCGGCGGGCGCACAGCTCGTCGACTATCTCGCGGCGGCGCGCGCCGTGCTCGGAACGCTGCCCACGCAGCAGCGCGTCGTGCTGGAGCGGTTCTTCGACGAATCGGGCGGCATGCAGCTCGTCATTCATGCGCCGTTCGGCAGCCGGATCAACCGCGCCTGGGGTCTCGCGCTGCGCAAGCGCTTCTGCGTCAAGTTCAATTTCGAGCTGCAGGCGGCCGCGACCGAGGACGCGATCGTCATCTCGCTTTCGACGAGCCACAGCTTTCCGCTCGCCGAGGTCGGACGCTACCTGCACTCGAGCACGGTGCGCCGGATACTCGTGCAGGCGATGCTCGCCGCGCCGATGTTCGCCGTGCGATGGCGCTGGACCGCGGCGACGTCGCTCGCGTTGCCGCGCTTCCGCGGCGGGCGGAAAGTGCCGGCTCCGCTGCAGCGGATGCGCGCGGACGACCTGATGGCGGCCGTGTTTCCCGACCAGATCGCCTGCGCGGAGAACATCGTCGGGGAGCGCGAGATTCCGGATCATCCGCTGGTGCGCCAGGTGATCGACGATTGCCTGCACGAGGCGATGGACATCGACGGCCTCGAGCGGCTGCTGCGGCGCATCGAGAGCGGCGACGTCGAGATCGTCGCCCGCGATCTGCCGGCGCCGTCGCCGCTCGCGATGGAAATCCTCGGCGCCCGTCCGTACGCCTACCTCGACGACGCGCCGCTCGAGGAGCGCCGCACGCAGGCGGTTATGGCGCGGCGCTGGTCCGACGACGACACCGCCGGTCGTCTCGGTCAACTCGACGCGGCGGCGATCGAGCGCGTGCGCAACGAGGCATGGCCGGAGCCGGCGAGCGCCGACGAGTTGCACGACGCGCTGCTCGAGCTGGGCTTCCTCACGCGTCCGGAAATCGCGACGCACCGCGAGTGGGAACCGTGGCTCGAGCGACTCGCGGACGAGCGTCGCGCGACGTGGCTCGCACGGGACCCGGCGGCCGGTACCGGCAAGGATCGTGCCCTGCGCGACATCGCGGTCGCCGCCGAGCGGCTGCCGCAATTCGACGCGCTCCATCCGCACGCCGCGCGCCGTCCGCCGATCGCCGCACCGCGCGAATACGCCGAGCGGGCGTGGACGCGCGAGGAGGCGCTGGTCGAGCTCGTCCGTAGCCGCCTGCAGGGGCTCGGCCCGGTAACTGCAGGCGCCCTCGCCGATTCGCTCGCGGCGCCGGTCGCCGACACCGAGGCGGCGCTCGCGGCGCTGGCGGGCGAGGGTGTCGCGATGCAGGGTTCGTACACGCCGGGCGCGCGCCGCGTCGAGTGGTGCGATCGCACGCTGCTCGCGCGCATTCACCGCTACACGGTGAAGCGCCTGCGCGAGGAAATCGAGCCCGTGGCGACCCGCGATTTCGTGCGCTTCCTGTTTCGCTGGCAGCATGCCGAGCCGGGCGAGCAGCGCCAGGGGTCGGATGCGCTCGACGCCATCATCGGCGAGCTGCAGGGCTTCGAGGCACCGGCGGCGGCGTGGGAATCCGAGATCCTCCCGGCGCGGCTCGAAAGCTACGATTTCACGTGGCTCGACGATCTTTGCCTCGCCGGCCGCGCGGTCTGGACGCGCTTGACGCTGCCCGTCCCGGCCGGCGCCTCCGGCGCCGCGAACGTGATTCGCACGACCCCGGTGACGCTGCTGCCGCGCCGCGCCGCGGCGGTGTGGATGCGCGCGGCGCCGGCGGCGGAGGACCACGGGTCCGCGACGAGCTCGCGCGCGCAGGCGGTCGCCGACTACCTTCGCGTGCACGGCGCATCGTTCTACGACGAGATTGTCGAGGGCACGCAACTGTTGCGCACGCAGGTCGAGGACGCGCTCGCCGAGCTCGTCGCGCTCGGGACCGTGACGTCCGACAGCTTCGCGGGCCTGCGGGCGCTGCTCACGCCATCGCAGCGTCGCAAGCGCATCGGCGCCGGCAGGCGGCATCGGCGCACCGCGTTGCTCGGCGTCGAGGACGCCGGTCGCTGGGCACTTGCGCGGCGCCCGCCGCGGCCGGCGTCGACCGGCGGCAGCGCCGCCTGGACGCGCGCCGCCGCGGCACACGACGCGGAAACGATCGAGCCTATCGCGCACGCGCTGCTGCGCCGCTACGGCGTCGTATCGTGGCGGATCCTGCAGCGCGAGGCCGCGTGGCTGCCGCCGTGGCGCGAACTGGCGCGCGTCTTGCGACGATTCGAGGCGCGCGGCGACATCCGCGGCGGGCGCTTCGTCGCGAGCATCACCGGCGAGCAGTTCGCATTGCCGGAGGCGGTGACGCTGCTGCGCGAAATACGCCGCGCGCCGGCTTCGGGCGCTTTCGTGTCGATCAGCGCGGCGGATCCGCTGAATCTCGTCGGTACGCTGTTGCCTGGCACGAAGATTCCCGCGCTGACGGCCAATCGCGTGCTCTATCGCGACGGCATCGCCGTCGCCGCTCTCGTCGGCGGCGAAGTGCGCTGGATGGAAACGCTCGACGCGGCCGAGGCGCGGACCGCGGAAAACGCATTGATCAGGCGCCAGCCCGGCTCGCCGCTCCTCGCGTACCTCCGTTAGGTTCCTTAGCCGGCGCGAATATTCCGCAGCGGATGCGCGAACGTCACGCGAGCGCGTATTGTCTGACGTTCTTCCCGTTTCGACACGCGGCCGCATGGAACGGCAGACCGAACTCGACTGGCTGCGCGGGCTGATGCTCGTGCTGATGACGATCACGCATCTGCCGACGTGGTTCAGCGCCCATGTCGGCCAGCCGTTCGGCTTCGTGTCCGCGGCCGAGGGGTTCGTGTTCCTGTCCGCGTTCCTCGTCGGCTCGGTGTATACGCGCACGGCGCACACGCGCGGCTATGCGGCGATGCGGCGCGCGCTGTGGCAGCGCGCGCTGAAGGTCTATGTCGTGCACGCGGCGCTGCTGCTGTTCCTGTTCTGGGCGCTCGTGCCGATCGCCGTCGATCGCGGCGCGCACGCGATCGCCGATCTGGCGTCGTTCTATGTCGAGCGCCCGCATCTGGCGCTCGCAGGGGGGCTGCTGCTCGCCTACAACCCTCCGCTGCTCGACATCCTGCCGATGTACGTGCTGTTCCTTGCGTTGTCTCCGCTGGTGCTCGAGCACGCGCTGCGTCGCGGCTGGGGCGCGTTGCTGGCGCTCGGCGCGGGACTGTGGCTGTTCGCCCAGATCGGCGGCGCGCGGCACGTCTACGAGTCCGTCGCCGCGCTTGCCGAATGGCCGATCCCCTACGCGCAGACGGGCGCGTTCTCGCTGACCGCGTGGCAGCTACTGTGGCTGATCGGGCTCCGCGCCGGAGCGCAGACGGCGGTTGCCGGCGGCGCCTGTCGCCCGCGCCCGACATCGCGCCCGGTTCTCTTGACCGCCGTGATCGTTGCCGCCGTGTTCTTCGTCTGGCGTCACGTCGCCGGGCAGGTTCCGTTCGGCACG
>DASURV010000034.1:0-28191 GCA_036375455.1 Casimicrobiaceae bacterium
CAGGTGCAGCGCGACGAGCTCGCGGCGCGCGAGCCGCTGCAGTTCGTCGTCGCTGCGGCTCCATAGCGCATCGCCTTCGTTGCAGAAGTATTCGAGGCCGATCCAGATGCGCTCGGCGTCCGCGACCATCGCCGGGCTCCAGTTGTTGAAGATCTGCAGCCGGCCCACCAGCACGTCCGGCTCCTGCACGTAGACCCACGTGTCCGGAAACAGGTTGTTGGCCCGGCCCCGGCGCACGTACTTGCTCGGCCGCAGGCGCGCGAGCAGCACGCCGATCGTGATGAAGTCGCGATAGCAGAGGCCGCTCGCGACCGCCGCCACATCCTGCGGAGGCGGCGGGTCGAGCGCGGCGGCGAGATCCTTGATCGGCATCGTCGAGATCACGGCATCGCACCGGATTTCGCGCGGCGCGCCCCCGGCGTCCTCGCAGACGACCGCCACGATGCGCCGGTCGTTGCGCCGCAGCGCGACCAGTGTCGTCGACAGATGGATGAGCGCTCCGCGCTCGCGCACCTGCTCGGCGACGACCTCCCACATCTGCCCGGGGCCGTACTTCGGGTAGAGAAACTTCTCGATCAGGCTCGTCTCCGTGCCCTTTTGCGCGACATCGCCCGGGCCGCGGTGGAAAGCCCGGCGCAGCGCGTGCGCGATCGCCTTGGAGATCGACAGTCCCTTGATGCGCTGCGCGCCCCATTCGGGACTGATCTCGGTGCACTTGACGCCCCAGACCTTCTCCGTGTAATCGCGAAAGAACGTCTCGTAGAGGCGGCGGCCGAAACGGTTGACGAAGAAGTCCTCGAGATTGCGTTCCGGCCGGACCGGCATCAGCCGCGCCTTGGCGTAGCTCGCGCCGATCCGCGCGACGCGCAGCGCGCCGAGGTTGGCAATCGTGCGCGCGCTCAGGCTGATCGGATAATCGAAGAACTTCCGCAGGTACAGGATGCGCGACAGCCGCGGGCGGACCAGCAGCGCACGTTGCGGCGCCGCGGCCGCGAGCGCATCGGCCCTGTCGAGGTTGTCGGACGGGTCCGCGCCCGGACGGTAGTCGCGCATCGCGTCGGGCACCGGCAGGATCTCGCGCCACCAGTCCATCACCCAGTCGACCTTCGAGAAGAAACGGTGCCCGCCGATATCGAGGCCGTTGCCGCGATGACGCACGGTGCGCGCGAGGCCGCCCACCTGGTCGAGCGCCTCGACGACGATCGGCAGATGGTCCGGGGACCGACGCAGCAGCTCCAGGGCCGCGGTGAGGCCCGCGGGGCCGGCCCCGATGATGACCACGGGTATCTTGCTTGTGTGATCCTCCCACGCCTGCGGCCGGTCGAACGACGTTCGCCCTTCGAACGGGCCTGCGGCGCTCATCGGAACAGGAGGTGCCGGCGCGCGAGAAACGTCAGCGCGAACGACACGACGACTGCGACCGCCTTCGACAGCGGCAGGCTCAAGCCGCTCGCCGTGCCGGCAAGCACGACCAGGTAGCTCGACGCGACGCCGAGCAGGCCCGTCCACGCGTAGAGCGCGAACTCGAGCCGCGGCCGGTTGCCGAAGCGCCGGAACACGAATACCCGCGAGATCGCGAGCGCGTAGTGCGCGACCAGCCCGGCGGCATAGCCGACCGCCGCGGCGAGCGCTTTGTTCATGCCGAGCTGCACGGCCAGCAGGTACAGCGTGACGATGTCGACGCCGAGCGCGAGCGCACTGACCGCGACGTACGCGACGAGCTCCCTGCGCCGCGCCACCGGTTGGCGCGGCACGGATCTCGCGAACGCGCGCGCGGACATCAGGCGGATGCCTTCGCCAATCCGGTGCCGGCCGCCGACAACAGCGAACGCAGCCACTGGTGCGCCGCAAAGTGATGCGCGCGATCGTGCCGGAGCTGGTAGAAGCGCATGCGCGGGAACTCGATCGGGGAGCGGGCGATGGCGAGCGGGAGGAAGCGCGCGTAATAGCGGGCGAAGTGGCCGCTGGTCGTGAAGATCGGGTCGGTGCCCGGCAGCAGGTACGGCGCCATGTTGAAGTTCTTCGCGCCGACGCTCGTGAAGGGACTCGGCTTCACCGACCCGCTCACGATCGGCTGGATCATGGCCGTCATCCACCTGTGCGGGGCGGCGGGGATGATCGCGAACGGCCGCCATTCCGACCACGCGAAGGAGGAGCGCTTCCACTGCGGCGTCGCCGCGCTGCTCGGCTCGATCGGCATCGCCGCCGTCGCGCTGATCGGCAACGTACCCGCGCTGGCGCTGCCCGCGCTCACGCTGGCCATCGTCGGCACGATGAGCGCGATCCCGGTGTTCTGGCAGTTGCCGAACCTCTTCCTCTCGGGATCGGCCGCCGCCTGCGGGATCGCGCTCATCAACTCGATCGCGAACCTGGCCGGCTTCGGGGCGCCGTGGCTCCTCGGCGCGGTCAAGACGTCGACCGGGCAGTTCACGTCGGGCCTGCTGACCGTCGCCGCCATCGAGGCCGTGGCGCTGCTGCTGATCGTGGCGTTCATTCCGCGGAAGAAGGTCGAGTGAGCCTCGCGCACCGCGCGGCGCTGCCGTGCGCTTCGAGAACCCGGCCGCGCGCCGGGTTCTCCTTTGTGAGATCGGGGCCGCGGTCGAATTCTCTAGCGCGCGGAATCGGCTAGCCGGACGATCCGACCAACGGAGCGCGCCTTGGCATAGTAGCGCTCGTCCGCCGTTATCAGGACCGCATCAGGCACATCCAGCGCCGCGGCATGGTACAGCGTATCGAAAACGTGATGCTCGAGCTCCTGGGCCAGCTTGCACGCCCGAACATACAGCGTCCTGCTTTCGATGCGCTGGAACTTGATTTCGTACAGGTCGGCAATGTCGTCGTGGATCGTCGCTGGACTCAACCTGACGATGACGCCGGCAATCTCGGCGAACCAGTGAGGGGGTTGATGCAGAGCGACCTGCCCATTCCGGATGCGGGACAGCAATTGGAGCGCCAGCCCTGAATCGTCCTCGTCGCCCTTGAACGGAACGACCCATTTGACCGCAACGCTTGCGTCCACGACGACGTTCATTTGCGCAACGATTCGCGGGCGCGACGGAAATCGTCCATCGATACCGGCTGCTTTGCTTCGCGTCGCGCGACCAGTCGGTCAATCGCTTTCGCCTGGCGTCTTCGTTGCCTCTCCTCGTCAACGGCCCGCTGCATCAGTTCGGCAACAATCGCACTCTTGTTCCTTCCGGCGAACGTCTTGTTGAACGCGTCCCTTATGGCGTCCGGGACGCTGAAGTTCACGGTAGCCATCGCGATCACCCCTGCATTGTTGAAGAATTCAACAAGTGTGGCGGAGCGCCGGTGCGAAGTCAACGGGCCGATCGGCGGGCACGCCTCCGATCCCGGAGGTCGGTGGAGAACCTCTGTTGTTCCAGCCTACTTCGTCGCCGCGCCCTGCGCGAACCAGGCGGCGATCAGCGTGCGCTCGTCGTCGGTCATCTGCGTCAGGTTGGCGATCGGCATGTACTTGCTGCCGACGGTCTCCGCGATCTTCGCCGCGTTCGCCCTGACCTGCTCGGGGGTCTCCAGGACCACGCCCTTCGGCGGCTGCGCGAACCCGGGCTGCGTCGGTTGCGCGGCGTGGCAGGGGAGACAGCGCTCCTTCACCACGCCCTGGATTTTCGCGAACGCGACCTTGCCGCCCGACGTGTCGACCGGCTTCGGCGCCAGCGCGACCGCGACGGCCGCGAGCAGCACGACGCCGCCCGCCGGCAGCGCCCAGTTCACGTTGCCGCGATGCCGCAGCACGAAGAACTGCCGGATCAGCACCCCGGCCAGCATGATGACGCCGAGCACCAGCCAGCCGTGCGGATGGCTGTAGGTCATCGGGTAGTGGTTGCTGATCATCACGAACAACACCGGCAGCGTGAAATACGTGTTGTGCACCGAGCGCTGCTTGCCGATCACCCCGGGGCGCGGGTCCGGCGCGCGTCCGGCGCGGATGTCCGCCACCATCCGCTTCTGCCCGGGGATGATGTGGAAGAACACGTTCGCCACCATGATCGTCCCGATCATCGCGCCCACGTGGATGAACGCGGCGCGCGCGCCGAACAGATGGAACAGCGCCCATGCGCACGCCATGACGAAGACGAGGATCACGCCGGCGAGCAGGTTCTCCCTGCCCTCGAGCAGCCGGCACAGGCCGTCGTAGACGAGCCAGCCCCCGGCCAGGAAGCCGAGGCTGATCGCGATGGCGGCAGGCACCGACAGCGCCATCACGCCGCTGTCGATCAGGTACGAGCTCGCCCCGAACCAGTAGATCAGCGCGAGCAGTCCCATGCCGGACAGCCAGGTCGTGTACGCCTCCCATTTCGACCAATGCAGGTGCTCGGACAGCGGCTCGCCCTTGGGCCCGGTCAGGAATTTCTGGCTGACGTAGAACCCGCCGCCATGCACGGCCCACAGCTCGCCGAACACCCCGCGCTTCGTGTCCTCCGGCTTGGCCGGCGGCAGCAGCGAGTTGTCCAGCATCACGAAGTAGAACGACGCGCCGATCCACGCGATGCCGGTGATCAGGTGCAGCCAGCGCACGAGGAGGTTCAACCAGTCGAGGATGTAGGCTTCCATGCGAGGTATTGGTAACCGTGCCGCCCCTTTCCCGGGCACGCGGGAGAAAACGAACGCCGCGCGACGGGGAGCGACCGGCAAAGTTGGACGCCGAGCGGCGCTTCAGCGCCTGTTTACGTCACGCTCTAGCTGCCGCGGTAGGTCGAATAGCTCCAGGGTGTCACGAGCAACGGCACGTGGTAGTGCTTGTCCGCGTCGGCGATCGCGAAGCGGATCGGCACCTGGTCGAGAAACGGCGGTTCGCTCGTCTGCACGCCGCTGCGCGCGAAGTAATCGGCCAGGTGGAACACCAGCTCGTAGCGCCCCGCGCGCAGCGCGTCGCCTTCGAGCAGCGGCGCGTCGGTGCGCCCGTCGCGGTTGGTGCGCACCGTCTTGAGCAGACGGGGACGCTCGCCGTCGACGATCGACAGGTCGATGCGCACGTCCGCCGCCGGCTTCCCGGCGACCGTGTCGAGTACATGCGTGGACAGCCTACCCATGACGACTCCCTCAAAAGATGTCCGCTGCGACCTTCACGCTTCGCCGAGCAGCGCCTCGAGGCGGATCAGCGCGATCTCGTACACCTGCTCGAGGCAGGTCGCGAACTCGGTTTGCGCATCGTGACCGAGACGCCGCTCGAATTCCCGAAGGATTCCCCGCTTCGTGTAGTTGCGCACGGCGACGATGAACGGAAAGCCGAACTTCGCCAGGTACGCGGCGTTGAAGCGCGTGATGCGCTCCATCTCCGCGCGCGTCAGGGCACTCAACCCGGCGCTCGACTGCTCCTGCGTCGAGGGGCCGGTCAGCGTGCCCGTCTGCGCCTCCCGGCCGGCGAGCTGCGGATGCGCGCGCAGCAGCGCGACCTGCGCGTCGCGGCCCGCGCCGTTCACGACGTCCACCATCGCGCGATGCAACTGCGCGACGTCGTCGAACGGCCGCCGGGGATATGCCCGCTCGGCCACCCACGGCGAATGCTCGAAGATCTCGGCCAGCGCGCCGACGAAGCGCTCGACGCCGGCCTCGTTCAGCTCCCGGAGGGACGTCATCGTTGCGTCGGCCATCACCGGCTCCTCCCCGAGCGCGTCGAATTTCTAATTCGTCAGCAGATCGTGCACGGTCGCCGCGACCACCTGCGTCGCCCGGCGCAAATCCTCCAGCACGAGGTTCTCGTCGGGGCGCTTCGCATTCGCTTCGGTGATCGTGCGCGGGCCCGCGCCGTACATGACGATCGGCACGCCGCGCTCGCCGTACAGACGCGCATCGGCGTACAGCGGCACGCCGACCGCCGGAATGTCCTCGCCGAACACGCGCTTCGCGTGGCGCTGGATCGCTTCTACCAGCCGCTCGTGGCCGGGACGCGGCTTGAGCGCGCGCGCGAGCAGCAGCCGCCGGATCTCGACCCGGATGCCCTCGTGCCCCCGGACCGCGTTCTCGACGAGCGCGCGCACGCCCGCCTCGACCTCCGCCGGGTCCTCCTCCGGCGTCATGCGCCGGTCCATCCGCAGCGTCAGCCGGTCGGGCACGACGTTCGTGTTGATGCCGCCCTGGATGAGCCCGACGATCATCGTCGGATGATCGATGCCGCGGACGGCCGATTTCTGCGCCTTCAGCGCATCGGCCTCCGCGTAGATCGCATCGAGGATCGCAGCGCCGGCGCGAAACGCGTCGCGTCCGGTCTCGGGCATCGCGCCGTGGCCCGACTTGCCGTACACGTCGACCTCGAACTGCAGGCAGCCGTTGTGCGCGGTGACCACGGCGTAGCTGAAGCTCGCGGCGATCGCGTAGTCGGGCTCGGTGAGCCCGCGCTCGAGCAGGTATCCCGGCCCCGCGAGGCCGCCGAACTCCTCGTCGTAGGTGAAATGCAGCTCGACGGTGCCGGCGAGCGGCACGCCGCCGTCGGCGAGCGCGCGCAGCGCGCACAGCGCGTACGTGTAGGTCGCGATGTCGGACTTCGAGACCGCGACGCCGCGCGCGTACATGCGGCCGTTCTCGACGACGCCCTCGTAGGGCGGCTTCGTCCAGCCCTCGCCGGGCGGCACGACATCGCCGTGCGCATTCAGGGCGACCGTCGGGCCGCCGGAGCCGAAGCGCTGGCGCACGATCAGATTGACCACCGAGCGCATGCCGTACTCGCGCAGGAAATCCGCGGGCACCGGGTATCGCTCCACGGTGAAATCGAGCGCGGACAGCAGCGCGGCGGCCTTCTCCGCCGCCGGCGCGTTGTCGCCGGGAGGCGTGTCGGAGGGCACCCGCACGATCTCGCGCAGGAACTCGACCTGCTCCCGGTGATGCTCGTCGATCCAGCGCGCGAGCTCCTCGTATCGGTTCATTGGCGCGTCCTCCCCGCGAAGTCCGCCGCATCGAAGTGCTCGAAGAAACGCAGCAGCACCGACGTGGCGATCTCGGCGTCCTCCGCGGTCATCGTTTCGTCCGGATGGTGGCTGATGCCGTTGTTGCCGCAGCGCACGAACAGCATCGCCATCGGCGCGACATCGGGGAATACCATCGCATCGTGGCCGGCGCCGCTCGGCAGGTAGCGCAGCGGAATGCCGTGTGCCGCGATCGCGGCGGCGATCGCCTCCTGCAGCGCGGCGTCGCAGGGCGCCGCGTTGGCCGCATAGAACGGCGCCGCGTTGACCGCGACGTTGCGCCGCTTCGCGATCGCGTCGAACGACGCCTGGAAGTCCGCCACCGCCGCGCGGCGCAGCGCATCGTCGCCCGAGCGGACGTCGATCGTGAACTCGACCTCCTGCGGGATCACGTTGATCGCTCCGGGGAGCACGCTCAGCTTGCCGACGGTGCCGACGAGGCCCTGCCGCTCCCCGCAGTAGCGCTCGACGAGCAGGATCATTTCGCTCGCCGCCGTCAGCGCGTCCTGGCGGCTCCCCATCGGCACGGTGCCGGCGTGGCCGGCGAGGCCCGTGACGCGCACGCGCAGCCGCGATGCGCCGGCGATCGCGGTGACCACACCCACCGGCAGTCCCTCGTTCAGCAGCACCGGTCCCTGCTCGATGTGCGACTCGACATAGGCGACGACGTTGCCGCCGCGCCGATCGACGTCGCGCCAGCCGTCCGGATCGCCGCCGAAGTCGACGAGCGCCTGGCGCATCGTGACGCCCCTGTCGTCCGTCTTGTCGAGCCACGCGGGCTCGAAGCTGCCGGACATCGCCTTGCTGCCGATCAGCGTCGCGCCGAAGCGCACGCCCTCCTCGTCGCAGAAGCCGACGATCTCGAGCGTGTACGGCAGCCGCCTGCCGCGATCGTGCAGGTCGCGCACGCAGGCGATCGCCGTGATGATGCCGAACAGGCCGTCGTACTTGCCGGCGTTGCGCACGCTGTCCTGGTGCGAGCCCGTCATCACGACCGGCGCGTTCGGATCGGCCGCCGCGTAACGCCCGACGATGTTGCCGAGCGCGTCGAATCCGGCGCTCATCCCGGCGCGGCGCATGAGGCCGATCAGATATTCGCCGGCCTGCTTGTGCTGCTCGGAGAGGTACGTCCGCGTGACGCGCGGCGCATCCTCGGTGAACAGGCCGAGGACGTCGGCCTGGCGCATCAGCTCGGTTCCGAAGCGCATGGGTGCCTCCGCCGCGGTCGTTCAGGCGCGCTGCGGAGCGAGCGGCACGAGCTCCTCCACGTGCTCGTCGAGGTCGACTTCGATCTTGCCGTCGAGCACCTTCGCGGCCTGCACCCTGTCGATGTCCTTCTCCCACGCCGCGACGACGACGGTCGCCACGCAATTGCCGATCAGGTTGCCGACGGCGCGTGCGATGCCCATGAACCAGTCGACGGACAGCACGAGCACGAGGCCGAGCACCGGGATGTCCGGGATCGCGGTCAGCGTCGCGGCGAGGATGACGATCGCCGACCCGGGGACGCCGTGGGCGCCTTTCGACGTGATCAGGGCCACGCCGAGGATCACGAGCAGGTGCGAAAGCGACAGCGGCGTATTCGTGGCCTGCGCGATGAACACCGCGGCGAGGGTCAGGTAGATCGAGAAGGCGTCGAGGTTGAACGAGTAGCCGGTGGGGATCACCAGGCCGACCGTCGAATCCTTGATCCCCATCCGCTCGAGCTTGCGCATCACCTGCGGCAGCACGCTGTCGGACGACGCCGTGCCGAGCACGATCATCAGCTCGTCCTTCAGGTAGCGGATGAACTTGAAGATCGAGAAGCCGGCCAGGCGCAGGGCGGTGCCGAGGACCACGACGACGAACAGGATCACGGTGCCGTAGAACAGCGCGACGAGGTAGCCGAGCTGCTTGAGCGAGCCGGCGCCGTACTTGCCCACGGTGAAGGCGATCGCGCCCAGCACGCCGAGCGGCGCGAGCCGCACGATGAAGTACATCATCTTGAAGAGCACGTGCGAGACGCGCTCGATGAAGTCGGAGATCGGCGCGCCGGCCTCGCCGAGCAGCGACAGCGCGCAGCCGAACGCCACCGAGATCACGAGGACCTGCAGCACGTCGCCGCTGGCGAACGCGCCGACGAACGTCGTGGGGATGAGCTTCAGCAGGAAATCGACGGTGCCGCCGCCTTTCACGTGCGAAGCCGTGTCGACGTACGTCTTGAGCGACGACGCATCGAGCGACCTGGGGTCGATGTTCATCCCGACGCCGGGCTGGAACAGGTAGGCGAGCGCGATGCCGAGCACGAGCGCGATCGTCGTGATCGCCTCGAAATAGACGATCGCCTTGACGCCGACGCGGCCGACCTTCTTCAGGCTGCCCGCACCCGCGATGCCGTGCACGACGACGCAGAACACGATCGGCGCGATCAGCACCTTGATCAGCTTGATGAACGCGTCGCCGAGCGGCTTCAGGCTCGTCGCGAAGTCCGGGACGGCTACGCCCAGCGCGACACCGGCGACGAGCGCGATCACGACCTGGCCGAAGATGCTTCGAAAGAACCTGGGCACGACATCCTCCTGTATGGGACGGCGCTCGCGCCGTCGACGATGATATGGGTAATCGGCTTCCGGGAACTAGGGCTTCGCGCGCGCGCGGTTGCCGCGGCCGGAGCGGCCGCGCGGCGCCCTGCCGGCGGCGGCCGCGGGGGGACCTGCGAGCGGCGGCTTCGCGATCAACGCGTCGCGCAACCGGTGCACGGGGTCGGCGACGCGCCGATCGCGCAGTCCATTCTCGACGCTCGACAGGTGCTCGGCCATCAGCCGCGCCGCCTCTTCCGCATCGCGCGCGCTCACCGCCTTGACGACGGCTTCGTGCTCGGCGCACGAGTGCGCCGCATCCTGGCCGGTCTGGTAGAGCATCAGGATCAGGTTCGTGCGCAGCGTGAGATCCCGGATCAGCCGCGTGACGACCGCGTTGCCGAGGATCTCGGCGATGCGCACGTGGAAATCGGTGAGAAGCTGCGTGCGCAGCGCGACGTCGCCGCCGTCGATCGCGGCGTGCTGGCGGCGCAGATGGTCGCGCAGCGCCCGCACCTGCGCCGGGGTCGCCACGGCCGCGAACTCGCGAATCAGCGCCGTCTCGATGAGCCGCCGCGCGGCGAACGTGTCGCGGATCTCGTCATCGGAGGGCTCGATGATGAACCAGCCCTTCTTCGGCCGCACGCCGACGATGCCGTGCTCGGCGAGGCGCGTCAGGGCCTGCCGGACGACGGTGCGGCTGACGCCGAACACCTCCCCCAGCGTCTCCTCGGTGAGCCGCATGCCGGGTGCGAGGCGCTGCTCCGCGAGCGCCCGCACGATCGCGAATGCGATGCGGTCGGCACGCCCTTCCGGACCCGGCGTCGGCACCGTCTGTTCCACGTGCGGATGCGCTCCGTCTGTAGTATCCTTCTGATGTATACAAGAATGCGCCGCCGCGGTCCCGATGTCAAGGATCATTTCGTTCTTCCCTTATGCCGCGCCGATGCGCGCGACATGCAGCAGGTTCGTCGTGCCCGAGCGGCCGAACGGAAGGCCGGCGATGACCACGACGTCGTCGCCGGGGGCGGCGAAGCCCTCCCGGAGCGCCGCGGCACAGGCAACCTCGATCATCGCGGCGACGTCGCGGACATCCGCGGACTGCGTGGCGTGCACGCCCCATACGAGGGCGAGGCGCCGCGCGGTCGCGACGTGCGGCGTGATTCCCAGGATCGGCGCCGCCGGGCGCTCGCGCGCCGCACGCAGCGACGTGTAGCCGGAGGCCGTATACGTGACGGTCGCGGCGGGCCCGATCAGCGAGGCGACGCGGCGCAGCGCGGAGCACAGCGCGTCGGCCGTCGTGGCCTCGGCGGGCGTGTGCGACGCGTCGAGCCCCTCCCGGTACGCGGCGTCCTTCTCGACGCGCCCGATGATCCGCTCCATCATCGTCACCGCCTCGACCGGATAGCGGCCGGAGGCCGACTCGGCGGACAGCATCACCGCATCGACGCCGTCGTAGATCGCGGTCGCCACGTCGGAGACCTCGGCGCGCGTCGGCACCGGCGCCGCGATCATCGACTCGAGCATCTGCGTTGCGACGACGACCGGCTTGCCCGCGCGCCGGCACGCACGCACGATCAGCCGCTGCAGCGCCGGGACCTGCTCGGGCGGCAATTCGACGCCGAGATCGCCGCGCGCCACCATGATGCCGTCGGCGCGCGCCACGATCTCGTCGAGGTGCTCGATCGCGCTCGGCTTCTCGAGCTTGGCCATGATCCATGCGCGATCGCCGACGAGCTCGCGCGCCTCGTCGACGTCCTCGGGACGCTGGACGAACGACAGCGCGACCCAGTCCACGCCTTGCGCGAGCCCGAACGCGAGGTCGGCGCGGTCCTTGGGCGTCAGGGGCGAGATCGGCAGGATCACGCCGGGAACGTTGACGCCCTTGCGGTCCGAAATCGGTCCCGCGACGACGACGCGGGTCTCGGCGTGATCGGCGCCGTGCTCCTCGACGCGCAGCCGCACCTTGCCGTCGTCGAGCAGCAGCTCGGTGCCGGCGACGATCGCGGCGAAGATCTCCGGATGCGGCAACGGGGCGCGGCGCGCGTCGCCGGGCGCCGGATCGAGGTCGAGCCGGAACCGCTCGCCCTGCACGAGTTGTGCGCGCCCGTCGCGAAACGTGCCGAGCCGAAGCTTCGGTCCCTGCAGGTCGAGCAGCGCGGCGATCGGCCGGCCCCGCTCGCGCTCGAGCGCGCGGATGCTCGCGAGCCGCGCCGCGTGGTCGGCCTGCGTGCCATGGCTGAAATTGAGCCGGAACACGTCGACGCCGGCGTCGAACAGCGCGCGGATCGCGTCGTCGGTCGAGCTGGCCGGACCGAGTGTTGCGACGATCTTGGCGCTGCGGTTGCGGTGCACGGCGGCCATCGTCATTTGCCCTGCCGCTGCGCGTCGACGAGGATCGCGCGAAAGTCGTTGACGTTGGTGAGCGTCGGCCCGGTCACGACCGCGTCGCCGAGCGCCTCGAAGAAGCCGTGCCCGTCGTTGTCGGCAAGGCGCTCGCGCGGGCGCACGCCGCTCGCCCGGGCGCGCGCGAGCGTATCCGGCGTCATCAGCGCGCCCGCGATCTCCTCCTGCCCGTCGACACCGTCCGTGTCGCCGGCGATCGCATAGACGCCGGGCCGCCCGTCGAGCGCGATCGTGAGCGACAACAGGAACTCGACGTTGCGCCCGCCGCGGCCGTGCCCGCGCACCGTCACCGTCGTCTCGCCGCCCGACAGCAGGATGCACGGCGGCGCCACCGGCTGGCCGCGCATCGCGACGTGCCGCGCAATGCCGGCCATCACCTTGCCGACGTCGCGCGCCTCGCCCTCGACGCTGTCGCCGAGAATCAGCGTCTCGTATCCGGCGCCGCGTCCGACCGCGGCAGCGGCCTCCAACGCCATTTGCGGCGTGGCGATCATCCGCGCCTCGGCGCGCGCGAGCCGCGGATCGCCGGGCTTGACCGTTTCCCCGGCGCCCGTCTCGAGCACGCGCAGGACCGCCGGCGGTGCGTCGATCCGATAGCGGCGAATCACGTCGAGCGCATCGGCGCAGGTCGTCGGATCCGGGACCGTCGGACCCGAGGCGATGTTGATCGGATCGTCACCCGGCACGTCGGAGATCAGCAGCGTCACCACGCTCGCCGGATGGCAGGCGGCGGCGAGGCGGCCGCCCTTGATCGCGGAGAGGTGCCGGCGCACGCAGTTCATCTCGCTGATCGTCGCGCCCGATTTGAGCAGCGCGCGATTGACCGCCTGCTTGTCGTCGAGCGTGAGACCGGGCGCCGGCAGCGCGAGCAGCGCGGACCCGCCGCCGGAGATCAGGCAGACGACGAGATCGTCGGCGGTGAGGCCGCGCACCAGGTCGAGGATCCGTTGCGCGGCGGCCTCCCCGGCGGCGTCGGGCACCGGATGCGCCGCCTCGACGATCTCGATGCGCCGGCACGGCACCGCGTATCCATAGCGCGTGACGACGACGCCGCTCGCCGCACCGGGCCAGTGGTCCTCGAACGCCTTCGCCATCGCCGCCGACGCCTTGCCCGCGCCGACGACCAGCGTGCGGCCGCGCGGCGCCTGGGGCAGATGCGGCGGCAGGCAATGCGCGGGCTGCGCGGCATCGACCGCCGCGTCGAACATCCGGCGCAGCAGCGCGCGCGCGTCGGCAGTGGACGGCTGTGCGGCGTTCATCCCTGGGATCAGCGCGCGGGCGCCTTCTGCCCGATCTCGAAGTTGGCCAGCAGCTCCAGCGCCTTCACCAGGCCGGAATGATCCCAGCCGCTGCCGCCGTGCGCCGCGCAGGCATTGAAGAGCTCCTGGCACGTGGCCGTGTTCGGCAGCGACACACCGAGCTGGCGTCCGGTCGACAGCGCGAGATTGAGGTCCTTCTGGTGCAGCTCGATGCGAAAGCCGGGCTCGAACGTGCGCTTCACCATCCGCTCGCCGTGCACTTCGAGAATGCGCGACGACGCGAACCCGCCCATCAGCGCCTGGCGCACCTTCGCGGGGTCCGCGCCGGCCTTTGCGGCATAGAGGAGCGCCTCGCCGACGGCCTCGATCGTCAGCGCGACGATGATCTGGTTGGCGACCTTCGTCGTCTGGCCGTCGCCGTTGCCACCGACCAGCGTGATGTTCTTGCCCATCAGATCGAAGAGCGGCTTCACCTTCGCGAACGTCGCCTCGCTGCCACCGACCATGATCGTCAGCGACGCCGCCTTCGCGCCGACCTCGCCGCCCGACACCGGCGCATCGAGGTACTCGCAGCCGAGCGCGTTGATCTTGCGCGCGAACTCCTTCGTCGCGAGCGGCGAGA
This sequence comes from Casimicrobiaceae bacterium, assembly GCA_036375455.1. Taxonomy (GTDB): domain Bacteria; phylum Pseudomonadota; class Gammaproteobacteria; order Burkholderiales; family Casimicrobiaceae; genus VBCG01. Next base: position 13,772 of record DASURV010000034.1, read on the forward strand.
TCGAGCTCATGTCGACGACGACCTTCCCCTTCGACAGGCCCTGCGCGACGCCGTTGTCGCCGAAAAGCGCCGCCTCGACGTGCGGCGTGTCGGGCACCATCGTGATGATGATGTCCGCCTTCTGCGCCACTTCCTTGCCGTTCGTGCAGGCCTTGCCGCCCGCGTCGACCAGCACCGAAGGAACGGCGGGAAGGCTGTAGAGGAAGACCTGGTGCCCGCCCTTGATCAGATGTCCCGCCATCGGCGATCCCATGATGCCGAGGCCGATGAAACCGATGTTTGCCATGTGCGTTGCTCCCGATGTGGCCGATGTTGGGTGGTAGTCCGGTCGGCGGCGCTCGCTCACGAGCGCAGGCCGTGCGCGGCGCGCCAGGCGAGCCCGTCCACCGTCGCCGCCTTCGGCTTGTACTCGCAACCGATCCAGCCGTCGTAGCCGAGCGAGTCGATGAAGCCGAAGAGGAACCGGTAGTTGATCTCGCCGGTCCCGGGCTCGTTGCGCCCCGGATTGTCGGCGAGCTGGATGTGCGCGATCTGCGGCAGGTGCGCCTTGATCGTGTTCGCGAGCTCACCCTCCATCCGCTGCATGTGATAGATGTCGTACTGCAGGAACAGGTTCTTCGAGCCGACGTCGCGGATCACGTCGAGCGCCTGCCGCGTGCGCGAGAGGAAGAACCCGGGGATGTCGAACGTGTTGATCGGCTCGATCAGCAGCCGGATGCCGGCGGCGCCGAGCCGCTCGGCGGCGAAGCGCAAGTTCGCGACGAACGTCGCGCGCACCTGCTCCGGGTCGACGCCCTGCGGCGCGGTGCCGGCCAGGCAGTTGACCTGCTTGCAGCCGAGCGCGCGCGCATAGTCGATCGCCTTCCCGACGCCGTCCTGGAATTCGCCGACGCGCGCCGGCTGGCACGCGACGCCGCGGTCGCCGCCGGCCCAGTCGCCCGCCGGCAGGTTGTGCAGCACCTGGACGAGCCGGTTGCGCTGCAGCCGCTCGGCGAGCTGCTCCTTCGGGTACGCGTACGGGAACAGGTACTCGACGCCGGTGAAGCCCGATTTCGCGGCGGCGTCGAAGCGGTCGAGGAAGTCGACCTCGTTGTAGAGCATCGTCAGGTTGGCGGCAAGCTTGATCATGGTCGGGATCGGTTTCCGTTCGTCGGTTCGCGATTGGCGCGCGGGGCGCAAGCCTCGCGCGGGCGGTCGATCAGTCGAGCAGCGCCACCGCGGTGGGCGCGTCTTCCTTGCCCTTCGCGAGCTCCTCGAACTCGACGACGTTGTCGATTTCCGTGCCCATCGCGATGTTGGTGACGCGCTCGAGGATGATCTCGACGACGACGGGGACGCCGTACTGCGCCATCCACTTCTCCGCCTGCTGGAGCGCCGGGTCGATCTCCTCCTGCCGGTGCACGCGGATCGCCTTGCAGCCGAGGCCCTCGACGACCTTGACGTGATCCACGCCGTAGCCGCCGACCTCCGGCGCGTTGATGTTCTCGAACGCGAGGCTCACGCAGTAGTCGATGGCGAAGCCGCGCTGCGCCTGGCGGATGAGGCCCAGGTACGAGTTGTTGACCAGGATGTGGAGGTAGGGCAGCTTGAACTGCGCGCCGACGGCGAGCTCCTCGAGCATGAACTGGAAATCGTAGTCGCCGGAGAGCGCGACGATCCGGCGCGTGGGATCCGCGGCCCGCACGCCGAGCGCCGCGGGGATCGTCCAGCCGAGCGGGCCGGCCTGGCCGCAGTTGATCCAGTTGCGCGGCTTGTAGACGTGCAGGAACTGCGCGGCCGAGATCTGCGACAAGCCGATCGTCGTCACGTAACAGGTGTCGTTGTCGTCGAAGGCGCGATTGAGGCACTGGTACACCCGCTGCGGCTTCATCGGCACGTTGTCGAAATTGGTCTTGCGCAGCATCGTGCGCTTGCGCTCCGCGCACTCGGCGACCCATTGCGACCGGTCCTTGAGCCGCCCCGCGCTCTTCCATTCGCGCGCCACCTCGACGAACAGCTCGAGCGCCGCCTTCGCGTCGGACACGATGCCGTAGTCGGGGGCGAACACGCGCCCGATCTGCGTCGGCTCGATGTCGACGTGCACGAACTTGCGGCCCTTCGTGTACACGTCGACCGAGCCGGTGTGCCGGTTCGCCCAGCGGTTGCCGATGCCGAGGACGAAGTCGGAGGCGAGCATCGTCGCGTTGCCGTAGCGGTGCGACGTCTGCAGCCCGCACATGCCCGCCCACAACGGATGGTCGTCGGGAATCGAGCCCCATCCCATCAGCGTCGGAATCACCGGCACGCCGAGCGCTTCCGCGAACTGCACGAGCAGATCGGACGCGTCGGCGTTGATGATGCCGCCGCCCGCGACGAGCAGCGGCCGCTCGGCGTCGTTCAGCATCGCGAGCGCCTTCTCGACCTGCCGGCGCGTCGCCTTCGGCTTGTAGACTGGCAGCGGCTCGTAGGTGTCCGGATCGAATTCGATCTCCGCCATCTGCACGTCGAACGGCAGGTCGATCAGCACCGGACCGGGGCGGCCGGAGCGCATCAGGTGAAACGCCTGCTGGAACGCGCGCGGCACCTGCGCGGGCTCGAGCACCGTCGTCGCCCACTTGGCGACCGGCTTGGCGATCGCCTGGATGTCGACGGCCTGGAAGTCTTCCTTGTGCAGCCGGGCGCGGGGCGCCTGGCCGGTGATGCACAGGATCGGGATCGAATCGGCGGCGGCCGAGTACAGCCCCGTGATCATGTCGGTGCCCGCCGGGCCGGAGGTGCCGATGCAGACGCCGATGTTGCCGGTCGCCGCGCGCGTGTAGCCTTCGGCCATGTGCGAGGCGCCCTCGACGTGGCGGGCGAGGATATGGGTGATGCCGCCGCGGGCCTTGAGCGCGGAATAGAGCGGATTGATGGCGGCGCCCGGCACGCCGAACGCGGTCGTCACCCCTTCGCGTTCGAGCACGTGCACGGCGGCATCGATGGCTCTCATCTTCGGCATGTCGATCTCCTGATCGCGGCGTGGTTGGGATGACCGGCATCCTATAACCGATCGCGAAGGTGTATAAGAGCACCGGAATGCAGTCGATTGCATACTTCCGGTTCGGAATCATCCGGTGGACAAGCTGAAGCAGATCGAAGCGTTCGTCACGGCGATCGACGCGGGCAGCCTGACCCGCGCGGCGCTGATCGCCGAGGTGACGCCGGTGATGATCGGCCGGCGCATCGACGCGCTCGAGAAGCGCCTCGGCGTGCGGCTGCTGCATCGCTCGACGCGGCGGCTGTCGCTCACCGAGCAGGGCAGCGTCTATCTCGACTACTGCCGCAAGGTCCTCGCCGACCTCGACCAGGCCGACAACCTGATGTCCGAGGGACGCCATACGGCGAGCGGCCATCTGCTCGTGTCCGCGCCGGCGGCATTCGGCCGCAAGCACGTCGCGCTGCACGGCCCGTCGTTCGTCGCGAAGAACCCCGGCGTGCACGTGTCGTTCAATCTCAACGATCAGGTCGTCGACCTGACGCGGCTCGGCTTCGACATGGGCGTGCGCATCGGAGGCGCCATCGACCCGAGCTTCGTCGCGATCCGGCTCGCGACGAACCGGCGCATGGTCTGCGGCACGCCCGCGTACTTCGAGCGGCACGGCGTGCCGCGCACGCTCGACGATCTGCCGCGGCACAACTGCCTGGCGTTCAGCCTGCAGGGCGGCCAACTCGGCGGCTGGCACTTTCGCGTCGGCAGCAAGCCGGTCACCGTGCGCGTCGGCGGCAACCTCGAGTGCAACGACACCGAGCTGCTGCACCGCTGGACGATCGAGGGTCTGGGTCTCTCCTGGCGCTCGACGTGGGAGATCCAGGGCGATCTTGCGCGCAAGACGCTCGTCACCGTCCTCGACGAGTTCGCGCTGCCCTCCTATGACATCATGGCGGTGTATCCGCAGCAGCGGCACGTCCCCGCCAAGGTGCGCTTTTTCGTCCAGCACCTGAAGGCGATCTACTCCGTCCCCGAATACTGGCTGCAGGCGCGCTGAGCGCCGGGCGCTTGCGCGAGCGATCCCGCAGCCGGCCCGGCCGCGACGCACCAGGATCATCGATGACGAGGACGCACTACACGCTCGGCGATTTCGACTACGAGCTTCCGGCCGAGCTGATCGCGCAGGCGCCGGCGGCCGACCGCACGGGGAGCCGGCTGCTGCACGTCGACGGCGGCCGGCTGGAGGACCTGCGCTTCACCGACCTGCCCTCGCTGCTCGATCCGGGCGACCTGCTGGTGCTGAACGACACGCTCGTCATCAATGCGCGCGTGCGCGGCCGCAAGCCGAGCGGCGGCGAGGTGGAAATGCTGGTCGAGCGAATCACCGGTGCCGCGACTGCGCTCGTGCAGCTCAAGGCGAGCCACCCGCCGCGCGTGGGCGGCACGATCGAACTCGGCGGCGGCGCGCGGGCCACGGTGCGCGAGCGCCACGGGCGCTTCTTCGCGCTCGAATTCGAACGGACAGGCGAGTTGCACCGGTGGCTCGAGCGGCACGGCGAAGTGCCGCTGCCGCCCTACATCACGCATCGTCCGGTCGCAGCCGACGCGAAGCGCTACCAGACCGTCTACGCGCGGCACCGCGGCGCGGTCGCCGCCCCGACCGCCGGGCTGCACTTCGATCGGGCGATGCTGCAGGCGCTGGCGGCCAAGGGCGTGCAACAGGCGTGGCTCACGCTGCACGTGGGCTCCGGCACGTTCGAGCCGGTGCGCTCGAGCGTGCTGTCCGAGCATCGGATGCACGCCGAGGCGTACGCGATTCCGGCGGCGGCGGCCGAGACGGTCGCGCACGCGAAGGCGCGCGGCGGCCGCGTTGTCGCCGTCGGGACGACGAGCCTGCGCGCGCTGGAAGCGGCCGTCGACGCGAGCGGCGCGGTGCGCGCCGGCGCCTCCGAGACGTCGCTGTTCATCACGCCCGGCTACCGCTTCCGCGTCGTCGATCGCCTGCTCACCAATTTCCACCTGCCGAAGTCCACGCTGCTGATGCTGGCAAGCGCTTTCGGCGGCTTCGAGGCGATCCGCCACGCCTACGCGCATGCGATCGCCCGGCGCTACCGGTTCATGAGCTACGGCGACGCGATGCTGCTCGAACGGGCGCCGGACGTCCGCTGACGCGTTCGATCCGGAGGGGAAGCGACCGGCGCCAAAGGTGGACAAATGTCGCCGCTCGGCGACGTTCCACTCCCAATGCGCTCAAAAGGCAACAAAACCGGCGCCGCAGCAAGCCGCTCGAGCACCGTTCGATTGGCAAAAAAACCCGCGTCCGCTACGCTTGCGCCATCCTGGATTCCGCTGCCGGCGCGCGCTCCGAACGCGTGAGCGGCGCATCGAGCCCCATGTCATTGGCGTTCCGCGTGCTCGCGGCCGTCCTGTTCGGTTGCGCGGTAGCCGCCCCCGTGGAGGCGGCGCGCATCGGCATCCTCTCCAACCGGTTCGCCGCCGAGACCGCCGCGGATTTCAATGCGCGGTTCACCCGCCATTCGTTCACGGGGCTGGACGTCTCGTCGAGCGTGCCGCCGCTCGCGACGCTGCTCGCGGACTACGACGTGATCCTGCTGTTCGAGGACAACGTGTTCGTCAACTCCACGGCCGTCGGCGACCGCGTCGCCCAGTTCGCGAACGCCGGACACGCCGTCGTGCTCGGTACGTTCTACGATCAGGACCGCAGCGACGCGATCGGAGGCACGACCGTCCCGCACGGGTGGGGAGCGCTCGAAACGATCGATCCGAACACGACCGACGGCGTGGGAACGGCGTATGCGGTGCGCACGCTCGATCCCGCCAGCATCGTCAGGCACCCGTTGACGAGCGGCGTCACGAGCCTCGCGGCGCTGCGCGGCAGTCCGGGGCCCTACGCCGGAGGGAACGAGGCGAAGGCGGGCACCCATGTCGTCGCCGCCTGGGTGCAGGCGAACGCGCGCGGCGCGGTCGACCCGGCGATCGCGTACCGCAGGACCGGGTCCGCCTGCGTCATTCACATCGGCATCGCTCCCGACTACGGGGTGCTGCCGACGTTCGGCACCTACGGAATGGACTTCGGCGGCGACTTCTACCCGGCGTGGCGAAACGCATTCGACTACGGGGCGATCGGGTGCCGCGCGGCGCCGGTTCCGGCATTGTCGCCGTGGGCGTTCGCGACGCTGGCGCTTTCGTTGCTCGCCTTCGCGGCGATCACGATGCGGCGTCGCTCCCGATGACGCGGAACGCCGTCCTGCCCGCGCCGGTCGCGGCGGCCTGAGCTTCGCCCGCGGGCCGCCGGATGCGATGGAATTCTCGCTGCTCGCCGTGTCGGGCGGTGCGCGGCGCGGGCGTCTCGCGCTCGCGCACGGCGTCGTCGAGACGCCGGTCTTCATGCCGGTAGGGACCTACGGCGCCGTCAAGGCGATGTCACCGGCCGAACTGACGGACCTCGGCGCGCAGATCATCCTCGGCAACACGTTTCACCTGTGGCTGCGTCCCGGAACCGAGGTCGTCGCGGCGCACGGGGGCCTGCATCGGTTCATCGGCTGGCAACGGCCGATCCTTACCGACTCGGGCGGCTTCCAGGTCTTCAGCCTCGGCACGCTGCGCAAGGTGCGCGAGGAAGGCGTCGCGTTCGCCTCGCCGGTCAACGGCGATCGGCTGCTGCTGACGCCGGAGAAATCGATGCAGATCCAGCGCGCGCTCGATGCGGACATCGTGATGGTGTTCGACGAGTGCACGCCGCATCCTGCGACCTACGACGAGACGGCGCGCTCGATGGAATTGTCGCTGCGCTGGGCGGCGCGCTCGCGCGCCGCGCACGCCGGCAATCCCAACGCGCTGTTCGGCATCGTCCAGGGCGGCATGCACGAGGATCAGCGCGACCGCTCGCTCGCGGGCCTCGTCGACATCGGCTTCGACGGCTACGCGATCGGGGGCCTTTCCGTCGGCGAGCCCAAGGAGGAGATGCTGCGCGTGCTCGCGCACACGGCGCCGCGCCTGCCCGCCGACAAGCCTCGCTACCTGATGGGCGTGGGCACGCCGGAGGACATCGTCGCCGGCGTGTGCGCGGGCGTGGACATGTTCGACTGCGTGCTGCCGACGCGCAACGCACGCAACGGCTGGCTCTTCACGCGCCATGGCGACATCAGGATTCGCAACGCGCGCCATCGCAGCGACACGGCGCCGCTCGATCCGACCTGCGGCTGCTACACGTGCCGCCACTTCTCGCGCAGCTACCTCCATCACCTGCAGCGGGTGAACGAGATCCTCGGCGCCCGGCTCGCGACGATCCACAACCTGTTCTATTACCTGGCGCTGATGGCGGAGTTGCGCGAGGCGATCGCCGCCGACCGGCTCGCCGCCTACGTGACGCGCTTCCGCAGCGAACGCGGCGGCGCCGGCCCGGGATGAAGCCCCCGCGGCGCGCGATTGCGGGGCATGCGGCCTGCTACAATTACAGGTTGAATTGCATTGGCTTCAGGATCGAGGCCTCGTCGAGCGGCGCGCAGCGCCGGGCGCCGCGACGCTTCGCGGACTCGCGATCACTACCGGAGACCCCGTCGTGCTGATTTCCCCCGCGTACGCGCAGGCGGCAGGCGCCGCAACGCAGACCGATACGCTGCTCACGTTCCTGCCGATGGTCGCGATCTTCGTCGTGTTCTATTTCCTGCTGATCCGCCCGCAGCAGAAGAAGCAGAAGGACGCGCGCGCGATGCTCGACGCGCTCGAAAAGGGCAACGAGGTGGTGACCGCCGGCGGCGTCCTCGGGCGCATCGTCAAGCTGGACGAGCAGTACGTGACGGTCGAGGTCGCGCAGAACGTGCAGATGGTCGTGCAGCGCGGCGCCATTTCGCAGCTCCTGCCGAAGGGGACGATCAAGGGGTTGTAGGCGCTCGATGAACCGCTACCCGCTCTGGAAATACATCGTCATCGGGGTCGCGCTGGCGTTCGGCCTGCTGTACATGCTGCCGAACTTCTTTCCCGAGGTTCCGGCCGTGCAGGTCTCCTCGTCGAAGGCGAGCGTGAAGATCGACACCGCGCTCCTCGGCACCCTCGAAGAGGCGCTGCAGACCGCGGGCATTCCCTATCGCGGCGCCGAGCTCGACCCGGTCGGCATCAAGGTGCGCTTCGCCGACCCGGACACGCAGCTCAAGGCGAAGGACGCGCTGCAGGCGAAGCTCGGCGACAACTACATCGTCGCGCTCAACCTGCTCTCGTCGTCGCCGCACTGGCTCGCGTCGATCGGCGCGCTGCCGATGTACCTCGGGCTCGACCTGCGCGGCGGCGTCCACTTCCTGCTGCAGGTCGACATGAAGGGCGCGCTCGACAAGGCCGCCGACCGCTACACGACCGACATCCGCTCGCTGATGCGCGAGAAGAAGGTGCTCTATTCCGGCGTGGGCCGCGAGGGCTCCAACGTCGTCCTGCGCTTCAAGGACGACGCGGAACGCACGCGCGCGCGCGCCGAGATCGAGAAGGCGTTCCCGGATCTCGTCGTTCGCGAGCAGGAGGCGGGCAGCGGCGAATCGCGCCTGGTGGCGGGGCTCAAGCCCGAGGCGCAGAAGCGGATCCAGGAAGGCGCGGTGCAGCAGAACATCACGATCCTGCGCAATCGCGTCAACGAGCTCGGCGTTGCCGAGCCGATCATCCAGCAGCAGGGCGGCGACCGCGTCGTCGTGCAGCTTCCCGGCGTGCAGGACACCGCGCGCGCGAAGGACATCCTCGGGCGCACCGCCACGCTCGAGATCCGGATGGTCAACGACGATCCGGGCGCGCTCGAAGCCGCGCGCGCGGGCGCCGTGCCGTTCGGCAACGACCTGTACACCGACCGCAACGGCGAGCCGATCCTCGTGCGCCGCCAGGTCGTGCTGACCGGAGACCGGATCAACGACGCCCAGTCGGGCTTCGACCAGCGCACGAACGAGCCCGCCGTGCACGTCAACCTGGACGGCACCGGCGCGCGCATCTTCAAGGAGGTGACGCGCGAGAACGTCGGCAAGCGGATGGCGATCCTGCTCGTCGAGAAGGGCAAGGCCGAGGTGATCACCGCCCCGGTGATCCGCGAGGAGATCGGCGGCGGGCGCGTGCAGATCAGCGGCCGGATGAACACGCGCGAGGCGAACGACATCGCGCTGCTGATGCGCGCCGGCGCGCTCGCCGCGCCGATGGAGATCGTCGAGGAGCGCACCGTCGGCCCGTCGCTCGGCAAGGAGAACATCGAGAAGGGCTTCGACTCGGTCAAGTACGGCTTCATCGTGCTGGCGGCGTTCATCTGCTCGTACTACGTGCTGATGGGCGTGATCTCGACGATCGCGCTGGCGATCAACCTGATGCTGCTGATCGCGATCCTGTCGCTGCTGCAGGCGACGCTGACCCTGCCCGGCATGGCGGCGATCGCGCTGACGCTCGGCATGGCGATCGACGCGAACGTGCTGATCAACGAGCGCATCCGCGAGGAGCTGCGCTGGGGCGCGACGCCGCATGCGGCGATCCAGGCGGGGTACGAGCGGGCGTGGGGGACGATCCTCGACTCCAACGTCACGACGATGATCGCCGGCATCGCGCTGCTCGCATTCGGCTCGGGCCCGGTGCGCGGCTTCGCCGTCGTGCACGTGCTCGGCATCCTGACGTCGATGTTTTCCGCCGTGTTCGTCTCGCGCGGCATCGTCGCGATGATCTACGGCGGCCGCAAGAAGCTCGAGCGCATCTCCGTCGGCCAGGTGTGGCGTCCGGCGCCCGCGGCGTCGGCACCGGCGAAATCCTGACGCACCGCCCTCCCACGCCCCGGCAAGGATCCCATGGAGTTCTTCCGCATCTCGCGCGACATCCCGTTCATGCGGCATGCGCTCGTGTTCAACGTCATCTCGCTGATCACGTTCGTCGCCGCGGTCGTCTTTCTCGCGATCTACGGCCTGAACCTCGGCGTCGATTTCCGCGGCGGCACCGTCATCGAGGTGACGTACGGCCATCCGGTGGATTTCGGGCGGGTACGCGGCGCGGTCGACAAGCTCAGCCTCGGCGAGTTCTCGGTGCAGAGCTTCGGCAGCTCCGACACCGCGCTGATCCGCCTGCCGCTCAAGGAAGGCGTCTCGAGCGCCCAGCTCTCCGAGCGCGTGATGGGCGCGCTCAAGGCCGACGATCCGACGGCGTCGCAGCAGCGCGTCGAGTTCGTCGGGCCGCAGGTCGGCAAGGAGCTCTACGAGAACGGCGCGCTCGCGCTGCTGCTCGTGTCGATCGGGATCGTCGTCTACCTGGCGCTGCGCTTCGAATGGCGCTTCGCGATCGCCGCCATCGCCGCGAACCTGCACGACGTCGTGATCATCCTGGGGTTCTTCGCGTTCTTCCAGTGGGAATTCTCGCTGCCGGTGCTCGCGGCCGTGCTCGCCGTGCTCGGCTACTCGGTCAACGAGTCGGTGGTGATCGCGGACCGGATCCGCGAGAACTTCCGCAAGATGCGCAAGGCGAGCGTCATCCACGTGATCGACAGCGCGATCACGAGCACGCTGTCGCGCACGATCATCACCCACGGCTCCACGCTGATGATGGTGCTGTCGATCTTCTTCTTCGGCGGCGAGACGCTGCACCATTTCGCGCTCGCGCTGGCGATCGGCATCTGCTTCGGCATCTACTCGTCGGCGCTCGTCATGGCCGCGCTGGTCATGTGGCTCGGCGTGTCGCGCGAGGACCTCGTGAAGCCCGAGAAGAAGCGCGACGCAATGTCCGGCGAGAAGATACTCCCGTAGACTGCAGTCCCGGTGACTGCGCCCGACTTCCTGCCCCCCTGGCCGCCCGCGGCCAACGGCTTCCTGATCTTCGGGCTGCTGCTCCTCGCCGGCCTCGCCGGCGGCCGTGCCGCGGCGACGACACGCGTGCTGCCCGCGATCACCGGCTACATCGCGACGGGCTTCCTGCTCGGCCCCGGCGTCCTCGGCCTGCTGAGCGAAGCGGCGCTCGCCCAGTCGCGCGTGCTCGCCGAGTTCTCGCTGGGACTGATCGTCTTCGACCTCGGCCGGCGGCTCGACCTGCAGTGGGCGCGGCACGATCGGTGGCTGCTGCCGATGGGCCTCGCCGAGAGCGCGCTGTCGTTCGTCGCCATGTTCGGGCTGCTGCATTTCGCCGGCGGCATCGACACGCTCGAGGCCGCCGTCGCGTCGGTGGTCGGCGTCGCGAGCGCGCCGGCGGTCGTGCTGCTCGTCACCAACGAGCTGAAGGCCCAGGGGCCCGTGACGCGGCGCACGCTCTGGCACGTCGCCCTGAACAACGTCATCGCGACGCTCGGCATCACGTTGCTGCTCCCGTTCATCGAGGCGCGCGCGTCGGGCGCGACGTGGAACCCGGTTGCGCGCGCGTTATGGCTCATCGCGGGCTCGTTCCTGCTCGGCTATGTCGCGTTCCTGCTGATGAGCCTGCTCGCGCGGTGGCTCGGCAAGTCGCCGGTGCCGCAGTTCGTGCTCGCCGTGGGCATGATCGTCGTCACCGTCGGGGCCGCGCAGATCGGCCGGCTGTCGGTGCTGCTCGCGCTGCTGGTCCTCGGCGCGTGCGCGCGCAACCTCGATCGCCGGCATCGCCTGATCGACGTCGAGTTCGGGCGGGCCGCGCAGCTCTTCTTCGTCGCGCTGTTCGTCCTGACCGGCGCCACGCTGCGGCCGGACCAGTTCGGCGTGATCGCCTGGATCGGCCTCGCCTTCGTCGCCGCGCGCACGCTCGGCAAGACCGCCGCGCTGTATGCGCTCGCATGGCCCGCGCACATTTCTGCCCGCCAGGCCGGGACGCTGGCGCTCGCGCTCACGCCGATGGCCGGCCTCACGATCGGCATGACGCAGCCGATCTACGAGGTGGCGCCGGAATTCGGCGCGCGACTCGCCGCCGTCGTGACCTCCGGCATCGCGATCCTGCACGTGCTCGGACCGATCGCGACGCGCTACGCGCTGATCCGCGCCGGCGAGGGCGAGCCCGGCGCACGCGACTGATGCGCCCCACGCCATGACCGGGCTTGCCTTCAAGGCCTCGTCCCCGCTGACGTTCGGCGTCGAGCTCGAGCTGATGCTCGTCAACACGCACGACTTCAACCTCGCGCCCGACGCCGACGACCTGCTGCGGCGGATCACGCGCGACGCGCCTGGCGGGGAGCTGAAGCCCGAGATCACGCAGAGCATGGTCGAGATCAACACGTCGGTGCACGAGCGCTACCCGGAGCTGCTGGCCGAGCTGCGTGCCACCCGCGATGTGCTCGCCGGTCACGCGCGGAAGATGAACGTCGCGATCGCAGGCGGCGGCACCCATCCGTTCCAGAAGTGGAGCGACCGCAAGATCTACCCGACCGAGCGCTTCCTCTCGGTGTCGGAGAAATACGGCTTCCTCGCCAAGCAGTTCACCGTCTTCGGCCAGCACGTGCACATCGGCTGCGCGAGCGCCGACGACGCGATCTACCTCACGCACGCGCTGATCCGCTACGTGCCGCATTTCATCGCGCTCGCCGCGTCGAGCCCGTTCTACCAGGGCGTCGACACGGCGTTCGATTCGTCGCGCCTGTCCGTCGTCAACGCGTTTCCGCTGTCGGGCACGATGCCGTTCGTGCGCTCCTGGGCCGAGTTCAACCGCTACTACGAGCGAATGCTCGGCCTCGGCATCATCGCGAGCATGAAGGACTTCTACTGGGACATCCGGCCGAAGCCCGAGTACGGGACGGTCGAGATTCGCGTCTTCGACACGCCGCTCACCGTCGATCGCGCGGCGCAGATCGCCGCGTTCGCGCAGGCGCTCGCGCGCTGGCTGTGGGAGGAGCGGGAAGTCGAGATCACGCCCGATTTGTATCTGACGCACAGCCACAACCGCTTCCAGGCGTGCCGGCACGGCTTCTCCGGCACGCTGATCGACGCGGCGAGCGGCCGCTCGCGCCCGCTCGCCGACGATCTGCGCGAGACGCTCGACGTGCTCGCTCCGCATGCGCAGATGCTCGGCTCGCAGGAAGCCTTCGCCGCGCTCGCCGCGACCGCGGGCCTCGGCAACGACGCCGCCTGGCTGCGCAAGACGTTCGCGGAGACCGGGACGCTGACCGACGTCGTGCGGCGGCAGGCGAGGCTCTGGGCGGGCGAGTCCTGAATGCTGACGACGCTGCTCTACTCGCTGCTCGCGCTCGACCAGACGGTGTCGAACCTCGCCGCGCAGTACGGCGCATGGGTCTTCGCCCTGCTGTTTCTGGTGATCTTCGCCGAGACGGGGCTCGTCATCTTTCCGTTCCTGCCCGGCGACTCGATCCTCTTCATCGCGGGAACCGTGGTCGCGGTGGCGAGCCTCAACGTCCACGTGCTGGTGATCGTGCTGATCATTGCCGCCGTGCTCGGCGACTCCGTCAACTACGCCGTCGGCCACTACCTCGGGCCGAAAGCCTTCGAGCGGCGGGATTCGCGCTGGTTCCGGCAGGAATACCTGCGGCGCACGCAGGCGTTCTACGACAAGTACGGCGGCGTCACGATCATCATCGGCCGCTTCGTGCCGATCATCCGGACGTTCGCGCCGTTCCTCGCCGGCGTCGCCGGCATGTCCTATCGCCGCTTTCTCTCGTACAACGTGATCGGCGGCTGCCTGTGGATCAGCTCGCTCGTCTATGCCGGCTACCTGTTCGGCAACATCCGGTGGGTCAAGGACAACCTGTCGCTGATCGTCGTCGCGATCGTCGTCGTGTCGCTGATTCCGGCGATCACGACGTTCGTAAGGGAGCGGCGCGGAGCGAGGGACGGAGCGGCAGCGTCGAGAAGCGCGGGCCGGGGAGCGAGCCTGGAGGATTGAAGGAGCCGGGATCCGGGTTCCCGCCAAGACCTCGCCTAGACCCTGCTCGCCAGCTCCTCTGCCAGCCCGACATAGCTCGCCGGCGTGAGCGCGAGCAGGCGTGCCTTCGCGTCGTCGGGCAGCGCCAGCCCTTCGATGAAAGCGCGCAGCGCCTCGCGCGTGATCCCCGATCGGCCGCGCGTCAGCGCCTTCAACTGCTCGTACGGCTCGGGCAGCCCGTAGCGGCGCATCACCGTCTGGATCGCCTCGGCCAGCACTTCCCAGTTGGCGTCGAGGTCTGCGGCCATGCGCGCGGGATCGGCGTCGAGCTTCGCGAGCCCCTGCCGCAGCGCGCTCCAGCCGAGCAGCGCGTGGCCGAGCGCGACGCCGAGATTGCGCAGCACCGTCGAGTCGGTGAGGTCGCGCTGCCAGCGCGATATCGGAAGCGTCCCGGCGAGATGACGCAACAGCGCATTGGCGAGCCCGAGATTGCCCTCCGAGTTCTCGAAGTCGATCGGATTCACCTTGTGCGGCATCGTCGACGACCCGACCTCGCCTTCGCGCATCCGCTGGCGAAAATAGCCGAGCGACACATAGCCCCAGATGTCGCGGTCGACGTCGATCAGGATCGCGTTCGCGCGCGCGAGCACATCGCAGTACTCGGCGATGCCGTCGTGCGGCTCGA
>DASURV010000035.1:0-54203 GCA_036375455.1 Casimicrobiaceae bacterium
CCACGGCGCGCCTTCGCCGCCCATGTGCGTGTACGTCGACGTGTTGCGATCCATCCAGATCGCCATCACGTGACAGCCGATGCCGGCGGTCGCCCGGCTGCCCTCCGGTACCCTGGTCGACGTGTTGTGCGGGCAGCCGGAGCAGAAGTAGGGCATGCGCGCGAGCGTGATCTTGGGCCGCGCGAGCGCGTGCTCCTTCTGGTTGATGAAGTCGACCCGCTGGCGTATGCGCTCGATGTGCCGCGGATGCAGCTCGAGCCGCTCGATCCGCTGCGCGATGACGCGTGCGATCATCGCCGGCGTGAGCTCGGCGTGCGGGGGCAGCAGCCAGTCGCCGTGCGGGCGCACCCACTCGCCCTTCTCGTCGAACTTGCCGACGACGCGCGGGCGCACGTCGTCGCGCCAGTTGTAGAGCTGCTCCTTGAGCTGGTATTCGACGATCTGGCGCTTCTCCTCGACGACGAGGATCTCGTCGAGCCCTTCGGCGAAATGCCGCACGCCCTCCGGCTCGAGCGGCCACGGCATCGCGACCTTGAACACCCGGATGCCGATCTCCGCGGCGTCGGACTCGCTGATGCCCAGGTCGTCGAGCGCCTGGCGCACGTCGAGATAGCTCTTGCCGCTGGTGATGATGCCGAGCCGCGGCGTCGGCGAGTCGATGACGATCCGGTTCAGCCGGTTGACGCGGCAGTAGTGCAGGGCGGCGTAGATCTTGTAGTCCTGCATCCGCGCCTCGGTCGCGAGGAACGCGTCCGGCCAGCGGATCGATACGCCGTCGGGCGGCAGCGGGAAGTCGTCGGGGATGACGATGTCGACATGGCTCGCGTCGCCGTCGACGGACGCCGAGCTTTCGACGGTGTCGGAGACGCACTTGAAGCCGACCCAGCAGCCGGAGTAGCGGCTCATCGCGAAGCCGTGCAGGCCGAGGTCGAGGATCTCCTGGACCGACGACGGATACAGCACCGGCATCATCGCCGCCGAGAACTGGTGATCGGACTGGTGCGGCAGCGTCGACGATTTCGCCGCGTGGTCGTCGCCGGCGAGCACCAGCACGCCGCCGTGCTTCGACGTGCCGGCGAAGTTCGCGTGCTTGAACACGTCGCCGCAGCGGTCCACGCCCGGCCCCTTGCCGTACCACATCGCGAAGACGCCGTCGACGTTCGCGCCCTCGTACATCGTCACCTGCTGCGAGCCCCAGATCGAGGTCGCGGCGAGGTCCTCGTTCAGGCCCGGCTGGAACCTGATGTGCGCCCGGTCGAGGAACTTCTGCGCCTTCCACAGCGCCTGGTCGAGCCCGCCGAGCGGGGAGCCGCGATAGCCGGAAACGAAGCCGCCGGTCTTGAGCCCCGCCTGCGTATCGCGCTGGCGCTGCAGGATCAGCAGGCGCACGAGCGCCTGCACGCCGGTCAGGAAGACGCGTCCGCTGGGGAGCTCGTACTTGTCGTCGAGCGAGACGTCGCGTAGCGGTGCGGTGGATGCCGCGGCGGCTGTGGCCATTGAACGAGCTCCAAGAATCGTGTTCCGGATCGCGCCGCGACGGGTAGTCGAGGCCTCGGGCCGGGCGATCGTGTCGCCTGCCCGTAACGCGTGCGAATTTTACCCGCTTTGCATTGCGCGCACGGGATCGTCATCGCGTTAGATCGGGGCGCGGCGCAATCGATCCAAGGCGGGCGATGCACGATCTGCGACGACTCCGGTCTGGTCGACGGGGCGCCCGCGCGCGGCGCTTGCACCTCGCTCAACCGATCAGCGCGAACGCCGGCACCGGTTGCCCGAACCCCTTCAGCGCGATCGGCCCCATGGATTCGGTGCCGAATTCATCGCCGAGGGCCGCGCGGGCGCGCTGATCGAGCAGGATCTGTCCCGGCTTCGCTTCGCCGCAGAGCCGTGCGGCGAGGTTGACCACGCGTCCAACGGCCGTGTAGTCGAAGCGCCCCTCGTAGCCGAAGGCGCCGAGCGTTGCGTAGCCGCGCGCAATACCCATGCCGAGATCGAGGTCGTATCCGGTCGACTGCCACTGCGTGCGCAGCTCCGCGAAACGCGCCCGCATGGCGAGCGCCATCCTCGCGGCGCGCTTGCCCGGCTCCGGAGTGGGCAGCGGATCGTTGAAAAAAACCAGGATGCCGTCGCCGGCAAAGCGATCGAGCGTGCCCTGGTGCTCGGCGATCAGGCGTCCCATCGCGGCGTGGTAGTCGCCGAGGACCGCCTGCACCTCTTCCGGCTCCGCCGCGTCGGTGAACGCGGTGAAGCCGCGCAGGTCGAGGAAGACGTAGCAGATCTCGCGGCGATGCGGCGTCAGGATCGATTGCTCGCCGGTGGATACGATGGCGTCTGCGACGGCGGGTGCGAAGAACCGCTTGAGCTGGGACAGGCGCTCGAGTTGCGCGACCTGCTCGCGGACGCGCTCCTCGAGCCTGACATTCCACTCCTTGAGCGCGGCCGTCTGCCGCTGCACCTCGTCCTGCAACGATTTGATCCGCAAGAGCGAGCGCACGCGCGCGATCAGCTCGGGCTGGTTGATCGGCTTCGACAGGAAATCGTCGGCGCCCGCCTCGATGCCGTGAATGCGCTCGTGCTGCGGGTCGAGCGACGTGACCATGACGACCGGGAGCAGGGCGGTCGCCTCGCTGGCGCGGATGCGGCGACAGACGTCGTAGCCGGACAGTCCCGGCATCATCACGTCGAGCAGGACGAGGTCCGGCACTTCGGAAGCAAGCCTCGCGAGCGCCTCCTCCCCGTTGCTCGCCGTCGTCACCGCGTATCCCTTCGCCGCCAGCAGGTCGCCGAGCAGCTTCAGGTTGAGGGGCGTGTCGTCGACGATCAGGAGCCTCGCCGGCGTGCGTCCGGCCGGCTCCTGCAGCGCTTCGCCCGCGCTTGCAGGGCCCGCCCACGCGTGCGGGTCGCGCGGCTCCGCCGCGCTCACGGCCCCTCCAATGCGCGGCGCACGGCGTCGAGGAATTCCTTCAGGTTGATCGGCTTGCCGACGTAGGCGTCGAACCCCGCGTCGGTGATCAGCTTGCGATCCTGCTGCATCACCGACGCGGTCACCGCGATGACCGGGATCGCAGCGGTCGCCGGATCGGCGCGGAGCACGCCCAGCGCATCGATGCCGTTCATCCCGGGCAACTGGATATCCATCAGGATGAGATCGGGACTGTGGTCGGCCGCGAGCCGGATCCCGTCCTCGGCCGTCGTCGCCTCGAGCGTCGTGTAGCCCTTCACCTGGAGCACGTCGCGAATCAGCTTCAGGTTCTTGTCGTTGTCCTCGACGATCAGGATCGTGCTCATTGTGTACCCCCCACGCTTGGGGTTGCCGGCTGCCGAAGCGGAATCGTGAACGTGAATGTGGACCCCTTGCCGGGCTCGCTCCGGAGCCAGATCCGTCCGCCGTGCAACTCGACGAACTTGCGGGTCAGCGCGAGACCGAGCCCGGTGCCTTCGTGCTTGTTCGTGTAGTCGCGGCCGACCTGGCGGAACTCCTCGAAGACCGTGTCCTGGTCCTCGAGCGCAATCCCGATGCCCGTGTCGCGCACGGCGATCTCGGCATGATGATCGCAAAGCCGCGCCGCCACGTCGATGCGCCCGCCGTCGGGCGTGAACTTGACCGCGTTCGACAGCAGGTTGATGAGGATCTGCTTGAATTTGCGCTCGTCGGCGACGATGTCGCCGAGCCGCGGATCGACGTCCTGGCCGAGCGCGATGCCGTGCCGTTGCGCGCGCTCGCGCACGAGCGTCAGCGCGTTGGCGAGCGCCGTCGACAGGTCGAAGCTCGACGCCTCCAGCTCCATCCGACCCGCCTCGATCTTGGAGAGGTCGAGGATGTCGTTGATCAGCGTCAGCAGGTGCTTGCCCGAGGTGTGGATGTCCTTCAGGTAGTCGTCCTGCTTGTCGTTGAGCTCGCCGAACAGCCGCTCGAGCAGCACTTCCGAGAACCCGATGATCGCGTTCAGCGGCGTGCGCAACTCGTGCGACATGTTGGCGAGGAACTCGGACTTGTGCTGGTTCGCGACCTCGAGCTCGCGTCCCTTTTCCTGGATCTCGCGGAACAGCCGCGCATTCTGGATCGCGATCACGGCCTGGTCCGCGAAGGTGCGCAGGAGCGCGATGTCCTGGTCGGAAAAGAAGCCGGTGTGATCGCGGCCCACGAAGATCGTGCCGATGCCATTGCCCTTCCACAGCATCGGCGCGATGGCGACCGATTTGATCCCCATCGCCTGGCAGCGGCGGCGGGTGACCGGCGGCACGCCGGCGCCGCGGTCGATGTCGGGCAGATGCACGATGTCCCGGCGCATGATCGCGACCCCCGTCCCGGTCTGGTCGTCGACGGGTGCCGGAAAGGTCTTCTCGATTTCCTCGCGGCCGGGTCCGTGGTAGGCGGCGAGCCAGTTGAGGCCATCGTCCCCGACGACGGTGATGCCGATGGTGCGGCCCGCGAACAGGTGCTCGCAGCTCTGCACGATCTTGTCGAACACCGGGGTCGTGTCGGCGATCGAGTTGCTGATCGCCGCCAGCACCTCGCCCGAGGCGCGCTGCTGGTCGAGCGCTTCCTTCGTCTCGTTGAACAGGCGCACGTTCTCGAGCGCGATCGCCGCCTGGTCGCCGAACATCCTGAGGAGCGCGATCTCCCGCTCGCTGAACGGCCGCACTTCCTGGCGGCGCAGCACGATCGCGCCGAACGGCTGGCCTTCGCGCAGCAGCGGCGTCACCACCGCGGTCCGATGACCGTGCTGCGCGGCAATCGCGCGGCTGGCTGGATAATCGCTTCCCGCGGAGAGCAGGTCGGCGACCTGGACGGTCGTGCGTTCGAGCACCGCGCGGCCGGTCAGTGAGTCGCGGTTGATGGGAAGCGTGTCGACGTGCGTCACCGGATCGGGCGATGGGCCCTTCGAGGCCAGGTGGCGCAACTGCTCGCCGTCGGTCAGATACATCGACGCCGCGGAGGCGTCGCAGATCCTGGCGGCGCGCTCGGCAATGGCATCGAGCACCGGTTGCACGTCGGTCGGCGAGCTCGAGATCACGCGCAGGATCTCGCTGATCGCCGTCTGCTGGTCGAGCGCCTCCTTCGTCTCGTTGAACAGGCGCACGTTCTCGATCGCGATCGCCGCCTGGTCGGCGAACGTCTTCACCAGCGCGACCTGCTTGTCGGTGAAGCCGCGGGGCTCCGTGCGCCACAGCCCGATGACGCCGATCGCGCGATCCTCGCGCATCAGCGGCACGCAGAGGAGCGCGCGGAAGCCGTATTTCCGTTGATGGAGTCGCGCTTCGGGATATTCCGTGTCGAGCAGTGGGACGATGTCGGGGACGTTGAGCGTTTCCCGGTCGATAGCGGCGCGGCCCACGACCAGAGATCGCGTCAGCGGAAAAGTAGCGTTCTCCTCGGGGATCGACATGCTGCCCACGCCCGCGGCGAAGCGCAGCCGGTCGTCTTCGACGAAGAAGATCCCGGATTCCGCGGCGTCGCAAAGGACCAGTGCGCGCTCGGCGACGGCGTTCAGCATCGGCTTGATGTCACCGGGCGAGCCGGAGATCACGCGCAGGATCTCGCTGATCGCCGTCTGCTGGTCGAGCGCCTCCTTCGTCTCGTTGAACAGGCGCACGTTGTCGATCGCGATCGCCGCCTGGCGCGCGAACGTCTGCACCAGCGCGACCTGGTCGGCCGAGAACAGGCCGGGCTCGCGCCGGTACAGGAAGATCGCGCCGTAGGCGCCGCCTTCGCGCAGCAGCGGCACCCCGAGCACGGCGCGGCATCCGAGGCGTCGAATGTTCTCGAGCGCGGCGGGGAATTCGGCTTCGGCGATCGGCACGACATCGGCGATGTGCACGGTGGCCCGATCGATGATGGAGCGACCGGTGATCGACGTGCGCGCCAGCGGCACCGGCTGGCTCGGAGGGGTGGGCCCGGCCGAGAATTCGCCCATCGGGCGCAGCATGGGTCCGTCGATGACCAGCACGCGCGCGTAGGGTGCCTTGCACAGGTGCGCCGCGCGCTCGGCGACCGCTTCCAGCACCGGCTTCACGTCGGTGGGCGAGCTCGAGATCACGCGCAGGATCTCGCTGATCGCCGTCTGCTGGTCGAGAGCGTTCTGCAGCTCGCGCGTGCGTTCCTCGACCTTGCGCTCGAGCCCCGCGTAGGACTCGCGCAGCCGTCCCGTCATGCGGTTGAACTGGCCGGCCAGCGACTCGAGCTCGTCGCCGGTGCGCACGTCGATCTTCTGGTCGAGATCACCGGCACCGATGCGCTGTGCGCCTTCCTCGAGCGTGCGGATCGGGCGCACCATGCCGCGCGCGAGCGCAAGCGCGCCGAGCGCCGAGAGCACGAGGCCCGCCAGGAGCAGCAGCACGGTGCGCAGGATCGACGCGTTCAGCTTCGCGTAGACCTCCGCGACCGGTTGCTCGACGAAGACGTTCCACTTGAGCGGCTCGATCGGCGCCACCGACGTGAGCACCGGGGTGCCGTTCAGGTCGGTGGAAACCAGCGCGAGCTCGGCGCCGACCTGCCCTCCGCTCGCTTCCCTCACGTGGGGCAGGCTCGCGAGGTTCGTCTTGCGCAGCACGAGCCCGATGTCCGGATCGGCGACGAGAAAGCCGTTCGCGTCCACGACGTAGGCCTTGCCCTTGTCGCCGATCTTGATCCGCGACACGACGTCCCAGATGAACTTGAGGTTGACGTCGGCGATCGTGACCGGTCCCCTGTCGCCGGAACGCACGGCGATCGTCATGTACGGCTCGGTCTCCTTGCGAAAATAGACGGGGCCGAACCAGGCGCGCCCGCGTTTCGCCTCGCGAAATGCCGCTTCCTGCGAGCGGTCCTTCCCCGAGCTGACCGTGTCCATGCCGAGGCGCGACACCGCAATCTGCTCGTGGCCGGCGGCATCGACCTGCGCGATGTCGGTCACCTCGGGCGCCTGGCGGAGCAGCTTCAGGAACTCGATCCGGCGCAACTCGACGTCGCTCGCATCGAGCTGCGGCAGGGCCGCATAGGCGAGCTGCTGCTCGATCTGATGGACGTACTGCTCGATCCGCGAGGCCGCCGCGAGCGCCTTCTCGTGCTGCAGGGCGGCGAGCGCCGACTTGGTTTCCTGGTACGTGAAGTAGAGGCTGATGCCGCCCGATGCGAGCAGAGCGATCGTCACCAGCGTCAGGATCAGCAGCAGATACTTGCGGAACAGCCCGCGGTGCGTCCCGAGCGGCCCGCTCGCGACGCTGTCGGCCGTCATCGGTCCCGATGGCGCGATTGCCGTCGCATCTGCCGAGTCGTTCACCGGATCACCCTTGCGTCCCCCTCGACGCCGCGCCGGGCGCGCGCCCGATTCCGGCATGGCGGCCGCGGGTGCGCGACCGCCCGGCTACGGGAGCGGACATTGTGCGGCTTGCGGCGCGCGCAGGCAAACGGGGTCGGCGCGGCGCGCGCGCTCAGCGAAAGCTCATCGTCCCCGGCAGCCACAGCGCGATCGCCGGAAAGAGCATCACCAGCGCGAGCCCGAGGATCAGCAGCAGCACGTACGGCGCGACGCCGGCGATGATCTCGCGGATCGGCGCGCGGGTGATCGCCTTCAGCGCGAACAGGTTCATGCCGACGGGGGGCGTGATCAGCGCGAGCTCGAGGTTGATCGTGAGCAGGATCCCGTACCAGACCGGGTGGATCTTCAGCGCGGCGAGCACCGGCAGCACGACCGGTGTCGTGATCAGGATGATCGAGATCGTTTCGAGGAACATCCCGAGCACGAACACGAGCGCCATCACGGCGCACAGGAAGCCGAGCTGCGACACCTCGTAGCGCAGCACGAGGTCGACCATCTGGTTGGGGATGCGCAGCTTCGTGAGCACGTTGCCGAGGATCGCCGCGGCGGCGAGGATCATGAACAGCATCGCGGTGTTGCGCGCCGCATCCTGCGCCGAGAGCCACAGGTCGCGCAGCGAGAAATTGCGGTAGACGCCCATCGCGATCAGCAATGCGCCCAGCGCGCCGATCGCCGCCGCCTCGGTGGCGGTGAACACGCCGAAGTACATGCCGCCCAGCACCAGCACCGGCAGCAGCAGCGCCCAGAGCGAGCGGCGCAGCGCCGCGACGATCTCGGGCCAGGATGCGCGCGGCTCGCGCACGCGCGGCGCCGCGCCGAAGCGCGCCGCGCTCATGCAGTAGACCGCGAATATCGCCGCCAGCATCAGCCCGGGCATCACGCCGGCCATGAAGAGCGCGCCGATCGACGTGTCGGACACCACGCCGTAGAGGACCATCGGGCCGGAGGGTGGAATCAGGATGCCGAGCGTGCCGCCGGCGCCCACGACGCCGTACGCCACCCGCGCCGGATACCCGTAGCGCACCATCAGCGGGATGGCGGCCGCACCGATCGTCAGCGCCGTCGCCACGCTCGAGCCCGAGATCGCTGCGAACACCGTGCAGGCGGCGACCGTCGCGACGCCGAGGCCGCCCGGCAGGTGACGCACGAGCGTGTGCGCCGCGCCGAACAGGTCGTCGACGACCTTGCCGCGGATCATGAACTGCGCCATCAGCGTGAACAACGGGATGGCGACGAGCAGGTACGTGTCGAGCTCGCCGAACACGAGCTCGCCGAGCCCGCCCGGGCGCCCTTCGAATGCGTAGAGAATCGCGGTGCCGAACAGCGTGAGCCCGGCGAAGACCGGCACGCCGGTCAGCAGAACGGCGACCAGGCCGGCGAGGATCAGCGCGAGCAGCACGACGCCATGTGTCCGGACGCCTACTCGATGCCCTGCACGGGCGTCGCGTGCCCGTGCGACACCTGCTGCCCGCGCCACGCGGCGACGAACGACACGATCGCGGCGAGGAGCAGCAGCAGCGCACCGAGCGGCACCAGCAGTTGCGGAATCCACAGTGGCAGCGCGAGGTAGCCGTTCGAGCGCAGCCCGACCTGGTGCGAGAACTGCACCATGCCGATGCCCTCGGCGAGCAGCAGCATCGCGGTCGCCGCCACCGCGGCGAGCCCGAAGAGGAATGCCACGCGCTTGCCGCGCGGCGCGAGCCGCTCGGTGACGATGTCGACCGCAATGTGCTCGCCGCCGAACAGCGCGTCGGCCGCGGCGAGCATGACGCTCGCGACGAGCAGGTAGCCGACGAGCTCGTCCGTCCACGCGACCGGGGTGCCGAAGACGTAGCGGAGCACGACCGAATAGCCGATCGTCGCGAGCGAAGCGAGCAGCGCGGCCGCGGCGAGCCACAGGCCGGCGCGCGCAATGCCGCGCGTGAGGCGCTCGAGCGCCGCCATCACCACATCGGTGCAACGCGCCGTGACAGGCGCCTGGCCGCGGCCGCGAGGCCGCTTGTATGAGCCCCCCACGCTTGCGGCTCGCGCCGCTGCGCTGCCCCCGGCGGGGGCGGATTCGCGGCTCGGGGCGGCCCTTCGCCGCTCATAGCGCCTTCAGCAGCCCGAGGATCCTCGCCCCGTCCTGCGGCGCCGACTTGAGGAACGCATCGATCACCGGCTGCTGCATCGCGGCGCGCCACTTCGCTTCCTCCTCGGGCGTTTGCACGTGGATGTCCATGCCCTTCGCCTTGAGCTGGACGAGCGCGTCGGCCGCGGTCTGCTCGGTCACCGCGAATGCGTCCTGCTCCGTCTTCGCCGCCGCGGCCTCGATCGCCTGCCGCTGGGCGGGCGCGAGCTTCGACCACCACTGCGGATTCACGTACAGGTGGAAGAAGATCGTGAAGTAGGGCGCGACGGTGCCGTACTTCTGGATCTCGTAGTACTTGCGGCTGTACGCGGCGGACAGGTCGGTGAGCCCGGCATCGAGCACGCCCGCCTGCAACGCCTGGTAGACCTCGGACCCCGGCATCGCGGAGGGCGCCGCGCCGACGGCGGTCAGCGCGTGGTCGGTCAGCGAATTGAGGCCCCGGATCTTGACGCCCTTGAAGTCGTCGACGCTGATCAACGGCTTCTTGCCCGACGTGAAGATCGTCTCGCGCGTGATGTAGAACCAGCCGACGCTGTGCACGCCGCGCGCTTCGAGCTTCTGGTCGAGCAGGCGCCGCGCGTCCGAGGTGACGAAGCGCCTGATCTTCGCGACATCCGTCATGTAGTACGGCACGAGCGTCGCGCTCATCTCCGGAATCGTCGTGCCCCATTGGAAGTTCACGCTGACCGCCGCCTCGAGGTTGCCGCGCGCGACCTGCGGGAAGTTCTCGCCCGCCTTCGCGAGCTGCTCCGAGCCGAAGAGCTGCACGTCGACCGATCCGTCCGTGCGCGCCTTGACCTCGGCCGCGAATTCCTGCAGCAGCTTCGTCAGATGATGGGCCGGAGGAACCTGGTGCGACACGCGCATGACGACCGGCTGCGCGAGTAGCGCGGGTGCGGCGATGCAGAGCGAGACGGCGCAGAGCCAGTGGCGAAGCGAGCGGAACATGCGGACTCCTGGAATGGGCGATGGAACGAGCATCGGGTGTCGCGAGGGCGGCGCACGCACCGGGCGTCGGCGCAGCGCCGCTGCCAGCCGGCCCCGCGCCGACGCGCGGCGAACGGGCGATTCTAACCGCTCGCTCGGGAGGTGGCCGCGGCGCTCCCGTAGAATGACCCGCCCTTCGCACCCGGGAGCCGCAATGAACGCGTCGCTTCTGCCTGCCATCGAAATC
The DNA here is from genome assembly GCA_036375455.1 of Casimicrobiaceae bacterium. GTDB lineage: Bacteria > Pseudomonadota > Gammaproteobacteria > Burkholderiales > Casimicrobiaceae > VBCG01. The sequence goes on from DASURV010000035.1 coordinate 10,607, forward strand.
GAAACCGCACCCGATCCCGACGCCGCCGTGATCTGGATGCACGGGCTCGGCGACGACGGGCGAGGCTGGTCGGACGTTGTTCCCGCGCTCGCGCTGCCGCGGCAGCTCGCGGTTCGCTTCATCTTTCCGCATGCGCCGGTGATGGCCGTGACGATCAACAACGGCATGCAGATGCGCGCGTGGTACGACATCCGGCAGGCGAACGTGAATGAGCGTGCAGACGTCGAGGGCGTGCGGCGCTCGCAGGCCCACGTCGAGGCGCTGCTCGCGCGGGAGGCCGCGCGCGGCATCGCCGCGTCGCGGACGCTCCTCGCCGGCTTCTCGCAGGGCGGGGCGATCGCGCTCCACGCGGGCTTGCGCTTCGAGGCCCGGCTGGCCGGCGTCGTCGCGCTATCGACGTACCTGGTCGCGCCCGATCGCATCGCCGCGGAGGCGAGCGCCGCGAATCGCGGCGTGCCGATCTTCATGGCGCACGGCACGCACGATCCGGTGATCCAGTTCGCATGGGCGGAGCACTCGCGCGACGTGCTGCGCGCCGCGGGATGGCAGGTCGAATGGCACGCCTACCCGATGGAGCATTCGGCGGTGATCGAGGAGATCGCCGCCGCCGGAGCGTTCATCACGCGACTGCTGGCAAATAGAGCAGAAACAGCAGCTTGAAATCCATAGCTGGAGTATAGGCTGAAGTCGAGTTGCCTCCCGCGTTACATGCAAATCGACATGTAACTTATTGAAGTCAAGTATTTTTTGGCTCGAACTTCAGCGAGACCGAATTCATGCAGTAGCGCAGCCCGGTCGGCTCCGGCCCGTCCGAAAAGACATGCCCGAGGTGCGCGTCGCAGGCCGCGCAGACGACCTCGGTGCGCCGCATGTCGTACGACGTGTCGGCGTGCTCGGCGACGTTTCCGGGGGCGATCGGCTGCGTGAACGACGGCCAGCCGCAACCGGCATCGAACTTCGTGTCGGATTCGAAGAGCGGCGCGCCGCAGCACACGCAGCGGTACGTGCCTTCGGCCCCGTGGTCCCAGTACTCGCCGCTGAACGGCCGCTCCGTTCCCTTCTGCCGCGTCACGCGGTACTGCTCGGCGGTGAGCTCGGCTTTCCATTCGGCATCGGACTTCTTCGCGCGCTCGACCATGATTGCCTTTCGTTTCGGGACGGCGGAGGGGTACGCTATAGTTCGGTGAATCGTCGCATTCCGGCAGTTCACCTTACACGTCCACCGTTGGATATCGCTCCGGCCGCGTCGTTCCGCCGGGATGCCCGCGTGATCGGCGTCGTCAGCCTCGCACACGGTCTCTCGCACTTCCTGCAACTCGCGTTGCCGCCGCTGTTTCCGCTGCTGCGCGCCGAATTCGACGTCTCGTGGACGCTGCTCGGGCTCGTCGCCGGCGTATTCTATGTCGCGAGCGGGATCGTGCAGTTCACCGCCGGGTTCGCCGTCGATCGCCTCGGCGCGCGCCCGGTGCTGCTCTCGGGGCTGGCGCTGCTCGCCTGCGGCACGCTCGCCGGCGCGCTCGCGCCGAATCCGTGGTGGCTGTTCCCCTGTGCTGCGATCATGGGCGCGGGCAACGGCGTCTTCCACCCGGCCGATTTCGCGGTCCTCAACGCCAACGTCACGGCGCGTCGGCTCGGCCACGCCTACTCGACCCATGGCGTCGGCGGCAATCTCGGGTATGCGCTCGCGCCGATCGCGAGCTTCGGGCTCGGCGCCGCGTTCGGCTGGCGCATCGCGTTGCTCGCAATGGGGACGGTGGGCCTCGCCGTGCTCGGCATCCTGGCGAGTCAGCGGCGCATCCTGACGTCGCAGCGCGCGGGCGATGCGCATCTGCACACGCTCAAGGGCAGCGTCGGCCTGTTCGTGCAGCCGGCGATCCTGCTGTGCTTCTTCTACTTCATCTTCCAGACGAGCGCGGCCGTGGGACTGCAGACGTTCCTGCCGCCGGCCCTCAACACGGGGCTCGCGGTGCCGCTGGTGATCGCGACGTCGGCGGTGACTGCGTATCTGCTCGGCGGCACGGCCGGCATCGTCGTCGGCGGCTTCCTCGCCGTGCGCACGACGCGCCACGACCGCGTGGCAGCGACGGGCCTGCTGCTCGGCGCCGCGCTGCTCGCGCTCGTCGCCGGCAACGTCGTGCCGCTGCACTTCGTGGTTCCGCTGTTCGTCGTCATCGGGCTCTGCATCGGCGCCACGGGGCCGTCGCGCGACCTGATCGTGCGCAACGCGACACCGAAGGGCGCCGCGGGCCGCGTCTACGGCTTCGTCTATTCGGGTCTCGATCTGGGCGCGATGCTCGGCCCGGTGTGGTTCGGGATGATGCTCGACCATGGGCTCGCGCGCGAAGTGTTCTTCGTCATCGGCGCGCTGTTCGTCGTCGCGATCGGCACCGTCGTGCAGGTGCGGCGCGCCGTGACCCCGCAGGCTGCCTGATCGGGAGGACGCGCGGATGGATCTCGGCATCGCGGGCCGGCGCGCGCTGGTCTGCGCGGCGAGCAAGGGGCTCGGACGCGGCTGCGCCGAGGCGTTGGCGCGCGAAGGGGTCGACGTGACGATCTGCGCGCGCACGCAGGCGGAAGTCGCGGCGGCGGCCGACGAGATCGGTGCGCTTGCGGGCCGCCCGGTCGCGTGGGTGGCCTGCGATATCACGACACCCGAGGGTCGGGCGCAGGCGCTCGCCGCGTGCCCGCAACCCGACATCCTGGTCAACAACGCCGGCGGCCCGCCGCCGGGCGATTTTCGCGACTGGGATCGTGCCGCGTGGATCCGCGCGCTCGACGCCAACATGCTCACGCCGATCGAGCTGATCAAGGCGACGATCGACACGATGATCGAGCGCCGCTTCGGCCGCATCGTCAACATCACGTCGAGCGCGGTCAAGGCGCCGATCGACGTTCTCGGGCTGTCGAACGGCGCGCGCTCCGGCCTCACCGGCTTCGTCGCGGGCCTTGCGCGCAGGGTCGTCCGGCACAACGTCACGATCAACAACCTGCTGCCCGGCCAGTTCGCGACGGACCGGCTGCGCGTGACGCTCGAAGGGCGGGCGCGGGCGGCCGGCAAGCCGTTCGACGAGATGCGCGATGCGGCGATGGACGCGACACCGTCCGGGCGCTTCGGCGACCCGCGCGAGTTCGGCGCGATCTGCGCGTTCCTGTGCAGCGCGCACGCAGGCTACATCGCCGGGCAGAACGTCCTCGTCGACGGCGGCGCCTACCCCGGCACGTTCTGAGGCTGCATGGTCCGGTCCGGTCGCCTCGACGGTGTCCAGACTTTACCGCGCCGGTCTGGCCTAAACATACAAGGGGGCGCCCGATGCTCGACCTCTACTACTGGACCACGCCCAACGGTCACAAGCTGACGATGTACCTCGAGGAGACCGGGCTCGCGTATACGCTGAAGCCGGTCAACATCTCGCGCGGCGAGCAGTTCGCGCCCGAGTTCCTCGCGATCTCGCCGAACAACCGCATCCCGGCGATCGTCGACCATGCGCCCGCGATCGAAGGCGGTCCGTTGCCGATGTTCGAATCGGGCGCGATTCTCCTCTACCTCGCCGACAAGACGGGCCGGCTGATCCCGCGCGAGGCGCGCAAGCGCTGGGAATGCATTCAATGGCTGTTCTGGCAGATGGCGGGACTGGGGCCGATGGCCGGCCAGAACCACCATTTCGGCAGCTACGCGGTCGAGCCGATCCCGTACGCGATCGACCGCTACGTGAACGAGACCGGGCGCCTCTACGCGGTGCTCGACCGGCGGTTGCGCGGGCGCGAGTTCATCGTCGGCGAATACTCGATCGCGGACATCGCGTCCTATCCGTGGGTGCAGCCGGAGCGCCAGAAGCAGAATATCGACGACTTTCCCGATCTGAAACGCTGGAAGGCCGCGATCGCCGCGCGCCCCGCGACGCAGCGTGCCTATGCGATCGCAAAGACCGTCAACGTGAAGCCGGCGGTGAGCGACGAGGAATCGCGCCGGATCCTGTTCGGGCAGAGCCGGCACACGGTGCGCTGACGCACTCGTGGTCGGGGTGCTCGTCCGCTTGCTCTCCCGGCGGTCGAGGGACTACAGTGGCGCGGGCAGAGGACTGCGCGTGTCCGAGACTCCGACGATCGGCATCATCGCCAACCCCGCGTCGGCGCGCGACATTCGCCGCATCGTCGCCAACGCGAGCAACCTGCAGACCGCGGATCGCGTCAACATCGTGCTGCGGGTGTTGACGGCGCTCGCGAGCCTCGGCGTGCCGCGCGTGCTGGTGATGCCGGACAACGGCGGCATCCGGGCGATGCTGACGCGGGCACTTGCGCGCGAGCGCAACCTGCACCATCCGTTTCCCGCCGTCGAGTTCCTCCCCATCGAGCCGACGGCGACGGTCGAGGACACGTTCGCCGCCACGCGAATGATGCGCGAGCGCCGCGTGAAGGCGATCGTCGTGCTCGGCGGCGACGGCACGCATCGCGCGGTGGCGCGCGAATGTGGCGGCATCCCGATCGCCGGGTTGTCGACCGGCACCAACAACGCGTTTCCGGAGATGCGCGAGCCGACGATCACCGCGATGGCGGTGGGGCTGTACGCGACGGGCCGGCTCTCGGCCGCGGAGGCGCTCTCGCCGAACAAGCTGCTCGAAGTGTCGATCGACGACGGCCGCCGCGACATCGCCCTCGTCGACGCCGTGATCTCGACCGATCGTTTCGTCGGCGCCCGCGCGCTGTGGAAGACCGAAAGCCTGTCTGCCGTCTACCTCAGCTTCGCCGATCCGCAGGCGATCGGGCTGTCCGCGATCGGCGGACTGCTGCACCCGCTCGGCCGGCGCGAGCCCGGCGGCCTGGCCGTGGAGCTCAGCGATGATCCGCGTCGCCGCCGCCTCGCGCTGAAGGCGCCGATCGCACCCGGCATGATGCGCGAGGTCGGCATCGCCGATTGGCACGCGATGGCGGCCGACCGGCAGTTCCGTGTCGCGCACGAGGGAGGCGTGGTTGCGCTCGACGGCGAGCGCGAGCTCGCGTTCGGATCCGGCGACCGCGTGACGATCACGCTGCGCGAAAATGCATTCCCCACGGTGGACGTGGCTCGCTGCATGCAAACCGCCGCGCGCGACGGCCTGTTCCGCCTTCCTTCCCGATGAAGCCAGCACAGGAGGCACTCACCATGGCATCGGCCAATCCGTTTCCGCTGTCCAAGCCCGAGCTGCTCAAGGCGTATCGAACGATGCGCACGATCCGCGAATTCGAGGAGCGGCTGCACGTCGACTTCGGTCGCGGCGACATTCCCGGCTTCGTGCACCTCTACGCGGGCGAGGAAGCCGCGGGCACCGGCATCATGATGCACCTCGGCGACGGCGATCGCATCGCCTCGACGCATCGCGGCCACGGCCACTGCATCGGCAAGGGCGTCGATGTCGTCGCGATGATGAAGGAGATCTACGGCCGCAAGGGCGGTGCCTGCAACGGCAAGGGCGGCTCGATGCATATCGCCGATCTCTCCAAGGGGATGATGGGCGCCAACGGCATCCTCGGTGCCGGTGCCCCGCTCGCCTGCGGCGCCGCGCTGGCGGCGAAGTTCCGCAAGAAGGGCGAGGTCGCGGTGAGCTTCGTCGGCGACGGCGCGAGCAACCAGGGCATGTTCCTCGAGAGCCTCAATCTCGCCGCGGTGTGGAACCTGCCGGCGATCTTCGTCGTCGAGAACAACGGCTACGCCGAATCGACGTCGCGCGATTACGGGGTCGCCGTCGATTCGTACGTCGACCGCGCCGCCGGCTTCGGCTTGCCGGGCGTGACCGTCGACGGCACGGACTTCTTCGCCGTGTACGAGGCGGCGGGCGAGATCGTCGGGCGCGCGCGCGAAGGCGGCGGGCCGTCGCTGCTCGAGTGCAAGATGGTCCGCTTCTACGGTCACTTCGAAGGCGACGCGCAGACCTATCGCGGACCGGGCGAGCTCGAGGAGATCCGCGCCAGCAGGGACTGCATCAAGACGTTCGCCGCGGCGGTTGCCGGGGCCGGCGTGATCGCGGCCTCCGAGCTGAAGGCGATCGACGCCGAGGTGCAGGCATTGATCGAGCGGGCCGTCGCGGAAGCGAAGGCTGCGCCGCTGCCCACGGCGGCCGACCTGACCACCGACGTCTATGTCCGTTACTGAAGCCGAGGAGTCACGATCATGGCACGCAAGATCAGCATGAAGCAGGCGATCAACGAGGCGCTCGACCAGGAGATGACGCGCGACCCGTCGGTCATCGTGATGGGCGAGGACATCGTCGGGGGCGCCGGCGGCGACGGCGAGCGCGATGCCTGGGGCGGGGTCCTCGGCGTCACCAAAGGGCTGTATGCGAAGCACGGCGATCGGCTGATGGACACGCCGCTTTCCGAGAGCGCCTACATCGGCGCGGCGATCGGTGCGGCCGCCTGCGGGATGCGCCCGGTGGCCGAGCTGATGTTCATCGACTTCATGGGCGTGTGCTTCGACCAGATCTTCAACCAGGCGGCGAAGTTCAAGTACATGTTCGGCGGCAAGGCCGAGACGCCGGTCGTGATCCGCACGATGGTGGGTGCCGGGTTCCGCGCCGCCGCGCAGCATTCGCAGATGCTGACGCCGCTGTTCACGCACATCCCCGGGCTGAAGGTCGTGTGTCCGAGCACGCCGTACGACACGAAGGGGCTGCTGATCCAGTCGATCCGCGACAACGACCCGGTCATCTTCTGCGAGCACAAGAATCTGTACGGTCTCGAAGGCGACGTGCCTGAGGCGAGCTACGCGATCCCGTTCGGCGAGGCGAGCATCGTGCGCGAAGGCAGGGACGCGACGGTCGTCGCGTACGGCCTGATGGTGCACCGCGCGCTCGATGCGGCGCAAAGCCTCGCGAAGGAGGGCACCGAGATCGAGATCGTCGACCTGCGCACACTGTCGCCGCTCGACCTCGACACGGTGCTCGACAGCGTGACGAAAACCGGCCGGCTCGTCTGTGCCGACGAGGCCAGTCCGCGGTGCAGCATCGCCGCCGACGTGTCGGCGCAAGTGGCGATGCGCGCCTTCGGTGCGCTGAAGGCCGGCATCGAGATGGTGACGCCGCCGCACGTGCCGGTGCCGTTCTCGCCGGCGCTCGAGGACCTCTACATCCCGAGCGGCGCGCAGATCGCCGACGCCGTGCGCCGCACGCTGAAGGGAGGGAGGCACTGATGAGCGCGCCCGGAATCACGCCGATCGTCATGCCCAAGTGGGGATTGTCGATGACGGAGGGGAAGGTGACGGCGTGGCTCGTCGACGAAGGCGCGGCGATCGCCGTCGGCACGCCGATCCTCGAAGTGGAGACCGACAAGATCGCGAATGCCGTCGAGGCGGCCGATGCCGGTCTCCTGCGCCGCAAGGTCGCGCACGAAGGCGACCTGTTGCCGGTGAAGGCGCTGCTCGGCGTGCTGGCCGGCGACGGCGTGAGCGACGCCGACGTCGACGCTTACGTCGCGGGCTACGTGACGCCCGCCGATCTCGCCGACGAGGACGCGCAGGCCGGGCCGGCGTACCAGTTCATCGACGTCGACGGGATCAGCGTCCGTTATCTGCGTATTGGGCCGGCGGGCGACGATACGCCGGCGCTCTTCATCCACGGCTTCGGGGGCGACCTCGACACGTGGCTGTTCAACCTGGATCCGGTTGCCAAGGCGCTGCCGGTGATCGCGCTCGACCTGCCGGCGCACGGGCAATCGGCGGTCAAGCTGCCGGCCGCGACGATCGGTGCGCTGGCGGCGTTCGTCGCCCGTTTCATGGACGCGATCGGCGTCGCCGAGGCGCACCTCGTCGGTCATTCGATGGGCGGCGCGATCGCGTCGCAGCTTGCGCTGGACGAGCCTTCGCGCGTGGCGAGCCTGAGCCTCATTGCCAGCGCCGGGCTGGGAGCCGAGATCGACGCCGACTACATCGACGGCTTCACCGCCGCGACCTCGCGGCGCGAGCTGAAGCCGGTGCTCGAACGGCTTTTCGCCCATCCCGAGCTCGTGAGCCGGCAGATGATCGACGACGTGCTGAAGTACAAGCGGATCGACGGCGTCGGCGATGCGCTCGGCATGCTTGGCCGGAGCCTGTTCCCCGGCGGTGCGCAGGCGGAGCGACCCGGCCTGCGGCTCAACGAAAGCGGCAGGCCCGCGCTGGTCGTCTGGGGCCGCAACGACCGCGTCGTGCCTGTCGCGCATGCCGCAAATGCGCCGCCGGATGCCATCGTCGAGGTGCTCGACGATGCGGGACACATGGTGCAGATGGAGAAGGCGAGCGACGTCAATCGATTGCTGCTGCGGCGCATGGGCCGCTGAATGCAGTTCGCGGGCCTGCCCGTGCAGGTCGAGGCGCTGCTCGAGCCCGCGAGCCATCGATGCGAGCTCGCATGGCTCGATGACGCGCTGAGCGGACGCCCGCGCGCGGTGTTGTGGCATGGCCGGCAGGGACTGGTTGCCCCGTTGTCGTACCGCCGGCATGCACGCCTCGACGCCGCGTGCGCCACCTTCGCGTCGCAAGGCTGGCCGGTCGAGCTGCGGCGCTCCGGCGGCGGGATCGTGCCGCAAGGACCGGGAATCCTGAACGTCAGCCTTGCGCAGCCCATCGATGGCCCGCCGGGCGGGCTTGCCGAGCACGTGTATGCGCACCTGTGCGGCGTCCTGGCGCGCGCGCTGGCGACGCTCGGCATCGACGCGCAGCCACGCCCCCTCGACGGGTCGTTCTGCGACGGGCGCTTCAACCTCGCGGTCGGCGCGCGCAAGATCGCCGGCACCGCGCAGTACTGGCGCCGCGGCGGCGGACGGCAAGCGGTGCTGGCGCATGCGCTGCTGCTGGTCGATGCGGATCCGGCCGAGCTCGCCGGGCGCGCGAACGCGTTCGAGACCGCGCTCGGCGGCGAGCCGCGTTACCGTGCGGACACGCTGACGAGCGTCGCGCGTGAGTGTGGAGCTCGCGGTGGCGGCGATCTCCCGCTGCGCGTGCGGCAGTTGCTCGCGGCCGAGCTCGCGCGCGAGCCGCTGGTCGCAGCGACGTGAGCGTCTCCCCGCGAGGATGGCGAATATTCCGCAAGTCGTGCAGTCGTCGCCGGCGCCGGTGAACCTTCGGCGCGCGTCGGGAAATCACCGGGTAGGCAGGGGCAATACCGCTCCACGCCGCCAACCCCGGTCAACCGACCGTCCCAGGAGACAACACCATGAATCACCCGTTCCGCCCCCACTGGAAGCCGAAGCTCTCGCGCCTCGGCGCGGCAACGCTCGCAGCGCTGGCCATCGCAGGCGTCGCCGCCCCTCACGCCGACGCGTTCGAGAAGAAGATCAAGTTCGACATGGTGCGCGCCGCCAAGCCGGTCGCTTCGGGCTGCCTGCCGAACGCGAGCGCGCGCGTCACGATCCGGCCCGGCGGCCCGGTCGAGGTGATGGACGTGTCGGTCCAGGGACTGCCGCCGAACACCGACTTCGATTTCTTCGTGATCCAGAAGCCCGGGGCGCCGTTCGGGCTCGCGTGGTACCAGGGCGACATCGAGACCGACGAATACGGCGAGGGCCATCAGCGCTTCGTCGGCCGCTTCAACGAGGAGACGTTCATCGTCGCGCCGGGCAGCACGGCGGCGCCGCTCGTCCACAACAACGCGTTTCCCGATGCGACGGTGAACCCCGCTACGCCGCCGGTGCACACGTTCCACCTCGGCCTGTGGTTCAACTCGCCGCAGGACGCGGTCGCCGCCGGCTGCCCGGGTGACGTGACGCCGTTCAACGGCGAGCATAACGCGGGGATCCAGGTTCTCAACACGAGCAACTTCCCGAATCTCGCTGGCCCGCTGCTCGGCATCGTGCCGTGATTTCGAGTGGGTGCGTGCATCGGTCGATGCGCGCAGAACGCCGGACGAGCGGGGCGCCAGCGTCCCGCCGTCCGGCCGTTCTCTCGCCCGCCATGCGCGGGCGCGTGCATGCGCCGGTGCGAAACATCGGTCGTTTCGCGCATTCCGCGCCGGGCGCCATCGAGCCGTTGGCGTACCATCACAAGTTTCGTGTCAGTCGCCGTGCGTCGCGCATGCCGACTGCTCGCGACGCCGGACTTGGGGTGGCCGAAGCGTCGACACCAGGCGAGCAGGAGGATCTGGAGTTGATCCACGCCGTCGCGCGCCGCGACCGGCGCGCGTTCGAGCGCCTCTATTACCGTCATTCACCGCGCCTCGGCAGATATCTGATGAGACTGCTGCGGCAAGCCGATGCGGTCGATGAAGTGATGAACGACGTGATGCTCGTCGTCTGGCAAAACGCCGCACGCTTCGATCCCGCCGTCTCGCGCCTCACAACCTGGCTGTTCGGCATCGCCCACAACAAGGCGCTGAAGTCGCTCGCGCAACGCTACGCGCGCCCGCTCGAGGTTCCGCTGGATCCGGTCGATTCGGAAGCGCAGGATGCGGACGCGATGCCCGAGGCCACTGCGCAAACGATCGATGCCGGCGATCCGGAGCGCACGCTGCTCGGCAGGGAACTGGGAGGCGCGCTTGCCCGGGCGCTGGAGCGGCTGTCGCCCGAGCATCGCTCGGTGATCGAATTGGCCTTCGCGGAGGACCGCTCCTACCAGGAGATTGCGGCCATCACCGGCTCGCCGCTGAACACGGTGAAGACGAGAATGTTCCACGCGCGACGACGGCTGGCCGAAATCCTGCGGCAGTGGGGGCTCGCCGAGTCCGGGTCATAGGCGACGGCGATGAGCATCGGGCGCGAGCGCGAACCGGCGAGCGACGAGCATCGCGACGTGCGGGCTCTGCTGCCCTGGTACGCGAACGCGACGCTTGGCGCCGACGAAGCGGCGCGCGTGGAACGGCACCTCGCGACCTGCGAAGCGTGTCGCGACGATCTCGCGCGTTGCAGGGGCCTCTCGGCCGTCGTCGCGTCGGAGGCGGGGCCCTCGTGGTCTCCTTCGCCCCGACACTTTTCGCAGGTCCTGGCGCTCATCGATCGTGTCGAATCGGCCCGCGCCGGTCATGCCGAATCGAACCGCGCGCCGCGTACGCTGGTCGAGCGGCTGCGCGAATGGCTCGCCGACACGCCGCGCCCCATGCGGTGGGCCCTCGCCGCACAGGCGGCATTGGTGGTCGTGCTCGCCGCCGGATTGGTGCTGGTCATGCCGGTGCAGCAAGCGACGTATGAAACCCTGTCCCGACCCGGCGCAGCCGCTGCTTCCGGTCGCGCGCAGTTGCGAATCGTGTTCGCCGACGACCTGACCGCGAGCGAGCTCGGCGCGTTGCTGCAAGGCGTCGATGGCCAGATCGTTCGGGGGCCTTCGCCGACGGGCGTCTACACGATCGAGCTGCCGTTCACGCCGGCTGCGCGAGAGCGCCTCGGCCAGGTGCTCGTCACGTTGCGCAGCGATCCCAAGGTGCGGCTGGCCGAACCGGTCGGACCCGCCCCCGTGCAATGAGTTACCGATTGGCGCTGCGTCGGGTTGGCGCGCTCGCGGCGGGCGTGCTGCTCATCGGGTGCGCCGCCGTCGGGGAGCGCGCCGCCGACGATGCCGAGTCGCCCAAGCAGCTACGCGAGCGCCAGGTCATCGTCACGCTGGCGCAGGCAACCCCGCAGCAATGGGAAGCCGCGACGCAGGCGCTTGCGCTGCAATACGCACTGCGTGCAACGGGGAGCTTTCCGCTGCGTTCGATTCACGTGCAATGCGTCGTCTTCGAGGTCCCCGGGGACGCATCCGTGGACGCCCTCGTCGAGCGGCTCAGGACCGACCCGCGGGTCGAGTCGGTGCAGCCGAACCGCGTGTTCGAGGGGGCGCAGGCGCCGCAGGCGGGCGCATACAGCAGCCTCGAATACGCGTCGGCCGCCATTCGGGCGGACGAGGCGCATCGCGTCAGCACCGGCAAGGGCGTGCGGGTGGCCGTCGTCGACACCGGCGTGGACGTCGATCATCCGGATCTGCGCGGGCGTTTCATCAGCACGGCGAACTTCGTCGACGGCGGCGAGCGCTCGTTCGCGACCGATCGCCACGGCACCGCGGTCGCCGGGGTCATTGGCGCACGCGCGAGCGACGCGCGCGGCATCGTCGGCATCGCCCCGGATGCGAGCCTGATCGCGGCCAAGGCCTGCTGGTACGCGAAGCCGCGCACCGAAAAAGCCGTGTGCAGTAGCTGGACGCTCGCCAAGGCGATCGACTTCGCGATCGGCGAGCACGCGCAGGTGATCAATCTGAGCCTCAGCGGACCGTCGGACGCGCTCGTCGGACGTCTGCTCACCGCCGCCGAAGCGCAGGGAATCGCCGTCGTCGCGGCGGCTGCCGAACAGGGAGCGAGTCCCGGTTTTCCGGCGGCGCTGGAGCCGGTGATCGCGGTGATCGCAAGCGACGCGAACGGACGCGCCGATCCGCCACGCTGGGTCGAGAGCAAGCGGGCGCTGGCGGCGCCCGGCATCGACATCCTCACCACGGCCCCGCGCGGCGCTCATGATTTCGTATCGGGAAGCTCGCTTGCCGCCGCTGAGGTGAGCGGTGTCGTAGCGCTGCTGCTGGAAGGCAGGCCGGACGCGACGCCGGCCGAGTTGCGCGCGGTATTGCAGCTCACCAAGCGACCCGTCGCGGCCGCGGCCGGCGGTCCCGCTGCGTCGTCGCTCGGCCTCGTCGACGCGTGCGCCGCTTTGAGTGCGCTGCTCGCACGGCCGGCGTGCGCGTAGACGCGCAGCGTCCGGCAGCGCCGTCAGCGAGCGTGAGATGACTACCGCGACCGCGCCGCGCGAACGCCCTCCAATCGGCGAGCGATATCGCGTCAGGGCTTCGCGACGGTCAGCGTCGTCCCGCTGCTGTCTGCGTCGGGATCGTGGTTCAGGGCGGACGCATACGTGGCGCCGCTCAGCGCGGTCACGCTGAACGTCGCGCCGGGCGAATTCCTTTGCACCTGCTTCGCCAGTTGGCACTGGCCGCCCGCTGCGGTGACGCATGAATTCGTGCCCGACGCGCCGCCGCTCCAGGCTCCGGTGACGGTGATCCCGCTGACGGGCACATGGGCGTCATCGTGGACGACGATCGTCACCGTCGCCGTCCAACGCCCGCCTTGCGCTGCGCTGCCGACGCCATCCAGATCACCGACGTGGACCGAGGTGGCGGGCGGGGGGCTCGCGCCACTCAGGGCGCCATAGACGTTCAGACGGCCGTGCTGCGTCCAGGCCAGGAAGTTCTGGCCGAGAGCGCCCGTCCGATCGGCCCCGCCCTCGATGGCAGCGCGCACTTGCTGTGGCGTAGCGCCCGATCCGAGCTTCGCCCAGACCAGTGCCGCGGCGCCGGCCACGTGCGGACTCGCCATCGAGGTTCCCGAAAGCCATCCGTAGCAACCGTCGGGATCGTCCTCCGGGATGCCGCACGCGGCGTTGGGGAGTGCGGAGAACACGTAATACCCCGGCGCCGCGATCGAGACCCAGTTTCCAAAGTTGGAAAATCCGGCCAGGTTGTCGTACCAGTCGGTGGCGGCCACACCCATGACCTGCGGATACGCGGCCGGGTAGGTCGGGGTGCGCTCATAGTCGTTGGAGGCCGCCGCCACGAGCACGACCCCGTGGTCCCATGCGTACTTGGCCGCGTCGGCTTCCGTCTGTGAAAACTCGGGCCCGGCATAGCTCATGTTGATGACCTTGTAGCCATTGTCGGCGGCGTACGCCATCGCGCTCGCCGAGGCGGCGGTGTCGCACAAGCCGACCGTGCCGAGGAACGGGTCGTCGTATTCATAGCAGACCTTCAGCGAGCCGAACGTCGAGTTCCAGCCCACCCCGGCCGTGCCCTTGCCGTTGTTGGTCTCGGCGGCCGCGATCGCGGCGACATGGGTGCCGTGCCCGATGACGTCGTCGAGCGTCGTGCTTTGCGACGTTATCAGCCGCTGCTCGACGCACTTGCTCCGCAGATCGACGTGCAGGCAATCCACGCCGGCATCCAGGATCGCGATCTTGACGGCGGCGTCCCCGGTGCTGAGATCCCACCCCTCGGGCGCGTCGATGTCGGCATCCACTGCCCCGGAGATGGCGCCGATGGCGCCGGTCCAGGGGTCGTAGTAGAAGGACTGCCCGGTGTTGTTGAGCCCCCACTGCTCCTTGAGATAGTCGATGCCGGTGCCGAACGGCGGTGGCGGGTCGTGGCCTTCGGTGGGAAGGATCATCACGCGCACGTAATTGGGCTCCGCGAAGCGGACATTCGGGTTGCTTCGATACGCGGCAATCGAACGGTCAACCGTCCCCGGCGGGATCGTGACCAGATCGACGCCGATCGCGTCGAGAGTCTTCAGGACCTGGCCACCGGCTTGGCGGTGGGCATCGCTTCGTGCCGCGGCCGGGATCCCGGGCTGAAACCCCACCAGGACCTGGCCGTCCACGAATGCCGGGCCGCTTCGCTTCGGTGCTCGCGCGGCCTCGGCAGGGATGGTGATCGCGACGATCAGGATCAGCGACAACGCGAGGCGAAGCACGTGTGAATTGGTGCGCACGGCAACCTCCGATCTGCTGGTGATGGCACACGAAGGTTACGCATTGCGCCTGTTTGCGTTGCGCAAGGTCCGACGGACGGTTGCCGGCACGCATGGACGGAGCCGCCTGTAGCGGACATGTTCTCGAATACAACCGACCGCTGTCCGCGAGGCTGTGATAATCGCACCGGAAGTCATGAGCCTTCCCTCCACGAGCCCGCTGTTTCCGGTCGCGTCGCCGACGCCGGAAACCCCGGGCGCACAAGCCGACACGCACCGAGTCGCCCAGGCGATGGCGTTGCTGCGGACGCATCGTCCGCGCACGATCATCGGCAACCTGCTGTCGCTTCTCGGGTGGACGCGCAGCGACGGGCGCGCGTTCACGAAGGACGACGTGAAGCGCGCGCTCGCCGACCTGCCGGCACGCTTCCCCGCTTTAGCGAGCGCTTCGCGACGCAAGGGGGGTGGCTTCGGACTGAATTTGACGGCGGCCGACTACGTGTTGATCACCGATCCGTGGTGGAACCCCGCGGCCGAGGATCAGGCGATGGGACGTGCGCACCGCATCGGGCAGAGTCGCCCGGTCACCGTCTATCGCCTGGTGACCAAGGGCACGGTGGAGGAGCGGATCGTCGCGCTGCATCGCGACAAGCGCGCGCTCGCCGAGAGCATCCTTGCCGAAGGCGACGCCGCGTCGATACCGTCGGCCGACGATCTGATCCGGTTGCTGCGCGACGGCTGATGTCGGGCGCGGGCAATTGGCGGAGGATGATGTCCGCGATCCGCGAGCGCCCCGTCACGGTGCCAGCTCGCGCCAGCCATCTTTCGTGATGCGGGCCACGATGCGAAAGCCCTGCGCTCCGAGCGGTTCGACGACCGCGGCCTCGCCCTCGGCGAGATAGGGCGGTCCTGCCACGGCGCGAAACGGATTGCCATGGCTGACGATCGCGAGGTTCGCGCCGGCTTCGATCGGCGTCGAGAGCAGCGCGCGCAGCGCCGCGTAGCGTTGCGGATCGTCGGGGCTCGCCGGGCCGCCGCGCACGCGCGCATCGACGCGCGCGCGGCCGAAGATCAGCTCGGCGCTCTCGCGGGTACGGCAAAACGGGCTCGCGAGGACGTCGGCGATCGGGACCTTCAGCCGGCGCATCTCGGCGCCGATGGCACGCGCTTCCGCTCGTCCGCGCTCGGTGAGGTTGCGCTGCTGCGTGCAATCCTCGAAGGTCGTCATCCGCTCGTCGTTCTGCCCGAAGTCGGTCGCCGCATGGCGAAAATAGAGCACGTAGCCGCCGCGCAGCAGCGCCGCTCGCAACGCGGGTCCCGTGAGCGCGGGCGCGGCGTCGTCGGCGATGGCGAGCGACGCACAGCATGCGAGCGCGAGCAGCGCCAGGGTTCGCAGCCAGACTCGGAGATTGCGCATGCGGTGCGCGATCACGGCGTCGAGCGTGTGCATCGATGATCGAGGCGGACGCGATCAGGACGGCGCCCGCTCCAGCAGCCGCACGACGCTCGGCGTGCGCGACAGCCAGCGCCTGACCGGAAACGCGGCGCGCTCGACATAACCCGGAACGGGGCCGAAGGTAACGATGAAGCGGTCGTCGTCCACCCACCACCAGCTCTTGCCCAGCCGCTCGACGCGCGGCCGGATTTCGTGCCGGTAATAGCCATTGTATTCAAAGCCGCCGTCGAGCGTTGCCGGCGTCGCCCCCAGCGCGCCGGCGAGCCGGATGGCATCCCAGCGCGCCCGGTTCCAGGCGAAGTAGTCATGCGTGGCCATCGTGCCGAGCGCGAGCGCGGCCACGACCGACAGGACGGCGACACCGCGAGCGAGTCGCGTCGGCGTTCCGGTCTCGACGCGCGCCATCAGCGCCAGCACGAACGGAAGGACGAACAGCAGGTAGCGGTCGAAATAGTCGGTGATGACGAACGGGCCGACGTAAGCTGCAATCAGCACGCACAGGAACAGCACCTCGGCGCCGTCGGTTGCGCGATCTTTCGCTATCCGGCGCAAGGCGAGCAGGCCGGCGCGGCAGATCGCCGCGACCCCGAATGCAGCGCTCGCGCCGGCGACGTACCACAGCACTCCGGGACCACGGTCGAGCGGGAAGAGCCCGCGCGGCTGCGCGTCGTAGAGCACGAACGGCCCGATGCCCGCGGCATCGATGACCTGGTCGCCGCGCCACGGCGGCCACGAGCCCGTGAGCGCCATCGTCGCCGCGACGGCCGCCGCGAGCCCGAGCATCGCAACGCGTCCGGGCCTGCCCGGCGGCCAGGTCCGCCACCATGCGAAGGGCGCCGCGAACAGCCCGAGATACAGCCCGATCGTGACGAGGTTCGCCGCCACCCATTCGCGGTAGCGTCCGTCCGCGATGATCTTGACGAACGCGGGCAGCACCCGTCCCTGCGCGAACCGCTGCGCTTGCGGCACGCCCGGTCCGTGCGCGAGGTACGCGTAGTAGAGCGCTTCCGCCGCGATCGCGACGAGGGCCGGCAGCACGCCGGCGGCGAGCGCGCGCGCTTGTGGTCGCCGCCACTGCGCGGCAACGGATGCGACCAGGAATGCGACCGGTACGACGATCACGACCTGCCGCTGGAGTACGCCGATTGCGGCAAGCGCGGCTCCCCCGGCGACGAGCGCCGGCCTCGCATCGCGCAGCGCCCGATACAGCAGCGTCGCGGCCGGCAGCGCGAACGCCATCGCGTACAGATCGGTCATGAACGAGTCGGCGAGCGGCAGCCAGCACGGCGTCGCGACGACGGTGAGCGTGGCGAAGAGAGCGTCGCGACGCGCGAGCCCCGCGGTGAGGAACCAGCGCAGCGCGAGCAGCGCGACCGCGGCCGACACGGCTTGCGTCAGATGGCGCAGGGTGGAAAAGGAAAAGCCGGCGATTTGCGCGACGACGGCGCCCGCGAGCGTCTGGGGCAGCAGATTCATCGCGGCCCAGTCGGAGACCCGGATCCGGTGCTCGGCGAGCAGCCATTGCACGCTGTGCGCGAACGCCCAATCGTCGTTCAGCGGAAACTCGCCGCGCGGGTCGGCGGCCGCGGCGAGGGCCAGCGCAACCGCCGCGGCGACGAGACCCGGGTAACGCTCGAGCAGCCGCCAGGCGCGTGTGGCCACCCGAGAACCGATGCGGATCAGCGGGCGCGCGTCGATGCGACGGTGACAGCGCGCGTCGCGAGCGCGCCCTCGAGCGATTGGTCCGCGTCGAAGGCGAGGTCGCCGTCCGCAGACGGCACGCCCGTGGCGCGCACGCTCGCGAAATCGTGCAGCGTCCGGTCGAGCAGATGCGTCGGCGCGACGTTCGCCATCGCGTTGAAGATCGATTCGAGGCGTCCGGGATAGCGCCTCTCCCACTCGCTCAGCAGCGCCGCGACCTGCCTGCGCTGCAGGTTGTCCTGCGATCCGCACAGCGTGCAGGGGATGAGCGGGAACGCGCGCGCCTGCGCGTAGCGCGCGAGATCGCGTTCGCGCACGTACGCGAGCGGCCGGATCACGTCATGCCTGCCGTCGTCGGAGACGAGCTTCGGCGGCATCGTCTTCAGCCTGCCGCCGTGGAAGAGATTGAGGAATAACGTCGCGAGCAGATCGTCGCGGTGGTGGCCGAGCGCGATCTTCGTCGCGCGAAGCTCGCTTGCCATCCGGTACAGCACGCCGCGGCGCAGGCGCGAGCACAGCGAGCACATCGTGGCGCCGTCGGGAATCAGGCGCTTCACCACGGCGTACGTGTCCTGCTCGGCGATGCGGAACGCGACGCCGCGGCTCGCGATATAGCGCGGCAGCACGTCGGCGGGGAACCCCGGCTGCTTCTGGTCGAGATTGACGGCGACGATCTCGAACGGATGCGGCGAGCGCTGCTGCAGCGACAGCAGGATGTCGAGCATCCCGTAGCTGTCCTTCCCGCCGGACAGGCAGACCATGACGCGGTCGCCGCTCTCGATCATCGCGTAGTCGGCGATGGCCTGGCCGACCAGGCGGCGCAGGCGCTTGCGCAGTTTCGCGACCTCGAAGGCCGCCTTGCGCGAATCGCGTTGCGGCGTGGCCGTGGCGGCCGCTCGTCCGATGCCGCCCGCGATAACATCCGATTCGTCCATCCGGCCGATTCTACGGTTCTTCGCCGAATTGCGGGACGGGACACGTAGTTGGCGTTTGGCAGCGGGCGACACGGGGCGCGCGCTCGGCGTCTGCACCCATGATTGCCTATGGGGGTCCATCCGACCGATGGAGGATGGACGCGGCTCCTTCGCCGGCGCATGGCTTGTCCTGGCTATTGTCTCCGTTCCCCCGAATTTGGCCTTGCTCGCGCGAAGGAGGCACCGGGACCCGTAGCACGGCGCTATCGACGCGGAGCGGCGGACACGCAGGCTCGCGGCCCAGGCTCCGATCCCGGAGATCGGGCAAGAACGGATTCTCCTTGGCCGGTCGCACCCCGTCAGTCGTGTCGAGGAGCGTCAGAATCCGGCGCTGGGCGAGCAGGCGGGCCGCGCACGGCGAGCGCGAGCATGAGGATCGGCAGCGTGGACGCGATTCCACGCTCGCGCGGACTGGAGGGGGCGGTTGCGACGGCGGCGCTGCGAGGCCGCGGCGGCCTCGCCCTTTGGACGGGAAAGCGTCGAGCCGGCGCAACCGCCGGCAAGGCTGCAAGGTCGATGCCAACGGGATTGCTGCGCCGACGAACGCGCACGTCCGGAGGTCGTCGCCGCGCACGCCCCATGTCGCATCGCGGCCGAGCGCAAGCGAAGCGCGCTTACTTCTTCGGTGCTTCCTTCGCGGCTTCCTTGGCCGCTTCCGTCGCCTTCATCGCGGCGTCGCCGGCCTTCGCAGCGGCATCCTTGGTTGCGTCCGCGGCTTGCGTGGAGGCGTCCTTCGTCGCCTCGCCGGCTTTGCCGGCGGCTTCCTTCGTGGCGTCGGCCGCGGACTTGGCGGCATCGGCGGCGGCCGCGGTGGCATCCTTGGCCGCGGCGGAGGCGGCAGCTCCCGCGTCCTTGGCCGCAGTCGCGGCGGCATCGGCCGCCTTCGACGCCGATTCCTTCGCCTTGTCGGCGGCTTGCTGCGCCTGCTGGCCGCAGGCTGCAAGCGTGAGCGCGAGCGCCATCGCGGTCAGTGCGGCGAACGTTTGCTTCGTCATCGATCTCTCCCGGATTGCAGTGAATGTCGTCAACGGTTGGCGGAAGATGGTTCCGAGAAGCGTCATTCCGTCAACCTGGAAGTATAGCCGACGCGAGGTTGCACTGCACAAAAGTCCGGCGACCGCGCTCGCGCGTGTGCTTCGATGTCATGCCGCGGCTACAGCACGTGCATCCGCCTGCGCTCCCACCACGCGAGCCAGACGCCGCTCGCGACGACCGTCGCCATCCCGAGCGCGGACCAGCGATCGGGGTGCTGGTCGAAGATCACGTAGCCGTAGGCGGTCGCCCACAGCATTTGCAGGTAGGTGAACGGCGTCAGCAGCGACGCCGGTGCCTGGAGGTAGGCGTGCGTCATGCACCAGTGGCCGAGCCCGGCGAGGAACCCGAGCACGACCAGGGGCACGAATCCGACCGCGGATAGCTGCGCGATGCCCGTTGCCCCCGGCAGGACCAGCGTCAACGCGACCGTGCCGACGCTCGCGCTGTAGAACAGCGTCGTGTGCGGCTGCTCGTCGAGGAGCTTGCGCGTCAGCAGTTGATACAGCGCGTTGGCGAGCGCCGCGCCGAGCAGCAGCACCACCGCCGGATGCATGACGGCCGACCCGGGGCGCAGCAGGACCAGGATGCCGAGGAACCCCACTGCCGAGGCGATCCGGCGCGCGCGCGTCGCGCGCTCGCGCAGCAGCGGCCACGACAGCAGCACGACGAAGATCGGGGCGAGAAACGTGATCGACGAGGCCTCCGCGAGCGGCAGGTAACGCAGCCCGCCCCAGAAACCGAGCGTGGCGAGGAGCAGGAACAGCGACCGCAGCAGCTGCAACGCCAGCCTGCGCGTGCGCCAGAACGCGTACCCCCCGCGATGCACGGCGAACGGCGTCACGACGATCATCTGGCCCGCGTAGCGCGCCCAGACGACGAGCCACAGCGAATGGTCGCGGACCAGATATTTGGCGGCCGCGTCGAGCGTGGAGAGCGTCAGGCCGGCGAGCAGGAACAGCGGCAGCGCAACTTTGAGCGGATGCGCCGTGCGAGCGTCCACCGATGCGATGTCTGCCCCCGGCCGACGCTAGCCGATGCGGGGGAGCAGGATGCCGGCGCCACTGATCGCGACCCTCATGCGGCGCCGCTCACGCCGCCGTCTGCATCAGCTCGCGCAGGACGAACGGCAGGATGCCGCCGTGGCGGTAGTAGTCGACCTCGATCGGCGTGTCGATCCGGCACAGCACCGGGATCTCCCGCTTCGTGCCGTCCTTGCGCGTCATGACGAGCGTCAGCGGCTGCTGCGGCCTGATGTCGACCGGCACCGCGATGTCGAACGTCTCGTCTCCCTTGATGCCGAGCGACTCCGCGCCGTCACCCGGCGCGAACTGCAGCGGCAGCACGCCCATCCCGACGAGGTTCGAGCGGTGGATGCGCTCGAAGCTCTTCGCGATCACCGCCTTCACGCCGAGGAGCTGCGTGCCCTTTGCGGCCCAGTCGCGCGAGCTGCCGGTGCCGTATTCCTCGCCGCCGAGGATGACCGTCGGCACGCCCCGCTGCTGGTAGCGCATCGCGGCGTCGTAGAGCGGCATGCGCTCCGCGGCGCCGTTGCCCTGGTACAGCGTGACGCCGCCCTCGACGCGCGTGCCGTCCTCCTTCGGCGGGAGCATCAGGTTCTTGATCCGCACGTTGGCGAACGTGCCGCGCAGCATCACCTCGTGGTTGCCGCGCCGCGCGCCGTAGCTGTTGAAGTTCGCGACCGAAACGTCCTTTTCCTGCAGGTAGAGCCCCGCCGGCGACGTCGGCTTGATCGAGCCCGCCGGGGAGATGTGGTCGGTCGTCACCGAATCGCCGAAGATGCCGAGCGCGCGCGCGCCGCGGATGTCGGCGATCTTGCCCGGCGTCATGCCGAAGCCCTCGAAGAACGGCGGCTTCGCGATGTACGTCGACGCCGGCCAGTCGTAGACCTGACCGCTCGAGCCGGCGATCGTCTTCCACATCGGATTGGCATTCGCGAGATCGCCGTAGAGCCTGCGGAACGTCGCCGGATCGCGCGCCGAGCCGAGCAGCGCCGTCACCTCGTGCGACGTCGGCCAGATGTCGCGCAGGTACACCGGGCCGTCGCGCCCCTCGCCGAGCGGCTGCGTCGCGAGGTCCTTCAGCACCGTGCCCGCGATCGCGTACGCGACGACGAGCGGCGGCGACATCAGGAAGTTGGCCTTGAGGTTCGGGTGGATGCGCGCCTCGAAATTGCGATTGCCCGACAGCACCGCCGCGCAGACGAGGTCGTGCGTGGCGATCGCGTCGTTGATCTCCGGCGCGAGATCGCCGGCGTTGCCGATGCAGGTCGTGCAGCCGTAGGCGGCGACGTCGAAGCCGAGCCGCTCGAGATAGGGCAGCAGCCCGGTCTTCGTCAGGTAGTCGGTGACCACGCGCGAACCCGGCGCGAGCGAGGTCTTGATGTGCGGCTTGACCGACAGCCCGTTCTCGACCGCCTTCTTCGCGAGCAGGCCGGCGGCGAGAAGCACGCTCGGATTCGACGTGTTCGTGCACGACGTGATGGCCGCGATCAGAATGTCACCGTTGCCGATGTCGACCGGCCTCGGTGCCAGCGTGGCGACGCGATCGGGGGTGGGCCGATTGTCGACCATCTCGACGTAGTCGCCCGGCATCCCGTTGCGGGGCGCCTGCTGCTGCGCGTCGCTGATCGCGCCGCGGCCGGCGACCATCGGCGGCGTGCGATGCCGCTCGGTGAGCTTCCGCGGCGGCTGCGAGAAGCCGTTCTCGCCGACCGGCTTGCTGAACAGCTCGGCGAAGCGAGCGGCGAGCTGCGGCAGCTCGATGCGATCCTGCGGGCGCTTGGGGCCCGCTACCGACGGCACGATCGACGCGAGGTCGAGCGTCAGCGTCTTCGTGTAGTCGATGTCGCCGGCCTTCGGCATGCCGAACAGGCCCTGCGCCTTGAAGTAGGCCTCGAACGCGGCGAGCGCTGCGTCGCCGCGCCCGGTCGCGCGCAGGTAGTCGACGGTGGCCGCGTCGACGGGGAAGAAGCCCATCGTCGCGCCGTACTCGGGCGCCATGTTGCCGATCGTCGCGCGATCGGGCACGGACAGCGTCGCCGTGCCTTCGCCGAAGAATTCGACGAACTTGCCGACGACCTTCTCCTTGCGCAGCATCTCGGTGACCGTCAGCACGAGGTCGGTGGCGGTCGCGCCCTCCGGCAGGCGTCCCTTCAGCTCGACGCCGACGACATCGGGCGTCAGGAAGTAGACCGGCTGGCCGAGCATGCCGGCCTCGGCCTCGATGCCGCCCACGCCCCAGCCGACGACGCCGATGCCGTTGATCATCGTCGTGTGGCTGTCGGTGCCGACCAGCGTGTCGGGATAGTAGACACCGTCCTTCAGGTGCACGCCGGGCGCCAGGTACTCGAGGTTCACCTGGTGCACGATGCCGATCCCGGGAGGGACGACCTTGAACGTGTCGAACGCCTGCATCCCCCATTTCATGAACTGGTAGCGCTCGGCGTTGCGGCCGAACTCCAGCTTCATGTTGAGGTCGAGCGCGTCGGGCGAGCCGTAGTGGTCGATCATCACCGAATGGTCGACGACGAGGTCGACGGGAACGAGCGGCTCGATCACCTTGGGATCGCGCTTCAGGTCGGCGGCGACGTTGCGCATCGCGGCGAGGTCGCACAGCAGCGGAACCCCCGTGAAGTCCTGCAGCACGACGCGCGCGACGACGAACGGGACCTCGTCGACGCGCGGCGCATTCGGGGCCCAGTTCGCGAGCTGGCGCACGTGCTGCTCGGTCACCTTCTTCCCGTCGCAGTTGCGCAGCACGCTTTCGAGCACGATGCGGATCGACACCGGGAGGCGGGAGATCCTGCCGATCCCCGCCTGCTCGAGTGCCGGTAGCGAGTAGAAGCGGCCGCTCGCGCTCGAGGCCGGCCGCAGTTCCTTCAGGGTGTCGAACAGATTGTGTGCCATGGTCGTATTCCCGGTTATCGGGGCCGCGCGGGCGGCCGCTCGGTGTTCGTACCGCGCATCATGTCGCGCATGTTGAAGGTCTGGCCGTTCGGCATCACGATGTCGCCCGGACGCTGGCCGGCCTTGCAGGGCCCCACGTTGCGCGCCGTGATCACCGTCTTCGTGTGCGCCTGACCCATGAACGGCGGATCGTACGTCGTGTCGACCTCGGTGCGGTAGCCGGTGTTGCCCTGCATCACCATCGTCGATTTCGAGTGCATCGTGCTGCCGCCGATGTCGCAGACGAAATCGCCGGTGCCGCGGTTGCCCGACATCCTGAAGTCGTGCCTGCTGCACATGCCCTTCATCGCGCCGGCGCCCATCTCGAACATCTCGCGCTGCACCGAATCGTCGAGGCACAGCGTCGTGCGGTTCGGCAGACCCGCACGCGGTTGGGCCGCAGGCGGCGGCGCCGCGTCCCGGTCGGACGAGCGCTCCATTTCCCACAGGCCGGGCTTGAGCTTGGGAAAGTCCTCGGCGAGCGCGGGCAGGGCGAGCGCGCCGAGAATGACTGCGAGGGAACGCAGGACCGTCGAGCGCGATCCTGGTGCCGCGTGCGAGAGCGCTTGCAACCTCGCGATGCTCCCTCGTCCCTCGCTCCTCATCGCTCGCCCCTAGCCCGGGCCTAGACCATCAAATCCACGAACTCGTGCACCGGCAGCGCGGCCAGCCGCTTCTGGTCGAGCGCGACGTCGAGGATCGCCTGCTGCTGCTTCGCGGCGAAGCGGCGCGCGAGATTCGTGCGGAACTTCTCGATCAGCACGGGCATGCCTTCCTTGCGCCGGCGGCGGTGCCCGATCGGGTATTCGACGACGATCTCGCGCGTGGTGCTGCCGTCCGCGAACTCGACGGTGATGCCGTTGGCGATCGAGCGCTTGTCGGGATCGAGGTAGTCCTTCGAGAACTGCTTGTCCTCGACGCAGGTCATCTTCTCGCGCAGCGCGTCGATGCGCGGGTCGGCCGCGACGTTGTCCTCGTAGTCGGCCGCCGTCAGGCGCCCGAAGATCAGCGGCACCGCGACCATGTACTGGATGCAGTGGTCGCGATCGGCCGGGTTGGCGAGCGGCCCCCTCTTGTCGATGATGCGGATCGCCGACTCATGGGTGCGGATGGTGATCCGCCGGATGTCGGCGAGGCGGTCGCGAGCCAGCGGATGTAGCTGCATCGCACATTCGACCGCGGTCTGGGCGTGAAATTCGGCGGGGAAGCTGATCTTGAACAGCACGTTCTCCATGACGTAGCTGCCGTACGGCCGCTCGAAGCGGAACGGCTGCCCTTTGAACAGCACGTCGTAGAAGCCCCAGGTCTTCGCGCTCAGCGCCGACGGGTAGCCCATCTCGCCGGTCTTCGCGATCAGCGCGAGGCGCACCGCGCGCGACGTCGCGTCGCCGGCCGCCCAGCTCTTGCGCGAGCCGGTGTTCGGCGCGTGGCGGTACGTGCGCAGGCTCTGCCCGTCGACCCAGGCGAGCGAGACCGCATTCACCACCTCGTCGCGCGTGAGGCCGAGCATCTGCGCGACGACGGCCGTCGATGCGACCTTGACCAGCACGACATGGTCGAGGCCGACGCGGTTGAAGCTGTTCGCGAGCGCGATCACGCCCTGGATCTCGTGCGCCTTGATCATCGCCGTCAGCACGTCCTGCACCGTCGGCGGCTTGCGGCCCGCGGCGACCGCGTTGCGCGCCAGCCAGTCGGCGGTCATCAGGATGCCGCCGAGGTTGTCCGACGGATGACCCCATTCGGCGGCGAGCCAGGTGTCGTTGAAATCGAGCCAGCGGATCATCGCGCCCAGGTTGAACGCGGCCTGCACCGGATCGAGCTGGTAGCCAGTCCCGGGCACCTTCGCGCCGTTCGGCACGACCGTGCCGGGAACGAGCGGCCCGAGCAGCTTCGTGCAGGCGGGATAGGAAAGCGCCTCGAAGCCGCAGCCGAGCGTGTCGAGCAGGCAGTAGTGCGCGGTCTGGTACGCCTCGGCGCTGGTGATCCTGAAGCTCGCGGCGTAATCGGCGATGTCGACCAGCACCTGGTCGGGCTTGGGGCGGACGTTCGAGGCTGCGGAGGACATGGGCGATGGGCTGGAAGTTGGAGGGACTGGCAGCTAGGGGCGAGGGGGCCTGGCCCTTCACGCGCGCTCGGCGATCGGCACGAACTTCCGATCCTCCGGCCCGATGTAGCTCGCCGACGGCCGGATGATCTTCCCGTCCTCGCGCTGCTCGATGACGTGCGCGGCCCACCCCGACGTGCGGGAAATGACGAAGAGCGGCGTGAACATCGGCGTCGGCACGCCCAGCATGTGATAGCTGACCGCCGAGTACCAGTCGAGATTGGGGAACATCTTCTTCGCGTCCAACATCACGTGCTCGAGCCGCTCGGCGATGTCGAACATCCGCGTGTCGCCCGCGGCGAGCGAGAGCTCGCGTGCAACTTCCTTGATCACCTTGTTGCGCGGATCCGCGACCGTGTAGACGGGATGGCCGAAGCCGATCACGACCTCGCGCGCCGCGACCCGCCGGCGAATGTCGGCCTCCGCCTCGTCGGGCGTTCGATAGCGATTCTGCACCTCGAACGAGAATTCGTTCGCGCCGCCGTGCTTCGGACCGCGCAGCGCGCCGATCGCGCCGGTGATCGCGGAGTGGACGTCCGAGCCGGTGCCGGCGATGACGCGCGCGGCGAACGTCGAGGCGTTGAACTCGTGCTCGGCGTAGAGGTTGAGCGACGTATGCATCGCCCTGACCCATGCCGCGGACGGCGGCCGCCCGTGCAGCAGATGCAGGAAATGGCCGCCGATCGACGCATCGTCGGTCTCGACGTCGATCCGCTTGCCGTCGCGGCTGTAGTGATGCCAGTACAGGAGCATCGAGCCGAGCGACGCCATCAGGCGGTCGGCGATGTCGCGCGCGCCGGCGGCATCGTGCGCGTCGCGCTCCGGCAGCACGGCGCCGAGCATCGATACGCCGGTGCGCATCACGTCCATCGGGTGCGCGGACGCGGGGATCTGCTCGAGCGCCGCCCGGACGGGCGCCGGAATGCCGCGCAGCGCCGCGAGCTTGCGGTGATACGCGTCGAGCTCGGCGCGCGTCGGCAGCTTGCCGTGCACGAGCAGGTGGGCGACCTCCTCGAACTCGCAGACGGCTGCCATGTCGAGGATGTCGTAGCCGCGGTAGTGGAGGTCGTTGCCGGTGCGGCCGACCGTGCAGAGCGCCGTGTTGCCGGCGGTGACGCCGGAGAGCGCGACCGATTTCTTGGGTTTCACCGCCGGGGCGGGTGCTTCGCTGGTTGTCGTCATGGGCGGGGTGGTGAGTGTTCCGTCACGGCCGCGCGGCGCTCGCGCGGCCGGGGCGGTGGACGTCAGCCGTCCTTGCGCCGGGCGAACAGCCGATCGAGCGTGCGCTCGTAGGCGTGATACCCGAGGTAGTCGTACAGATCGTCGCGGGTCTGCATCGTCGCGACGACGTTCTTCTGCGTGCCGTCGCGGCGCAGGGCCTGGTAGACGTTCAGCGCGGCCTGGTTCATCGCCCGGAACGCCGACAGCGGGTAGAGCGCGATCGCGACGCCGGCCGCGGCGATCTCGTCGACGGTGTAGAGAGGCGTCTGCCCGAACTCGGTCAGGTTGGCGAGGATCGGCGCCTTCACGGCATCGGCGAACTTCCGGTACATCGCGAGCTCGGTGATCGCCTCGGGAAAGATCATGTCGGCGCCCGCGGCAACGCACGCGGCCGCGCGCTCGATCGCCGCGTCGAGCCCTTCGACGGCGAGGGCGTCGGTGCGCGCCATGATCACGAAGTCGGGATCGGTGCGCGCGTCGGCGGCCGCCTTGATCCGGTCGACCATCTCCTGCTGCGGCACGAGCTCCTTCCCCGGCCGGTGACCGCAGCGCTTGGCCCCCACCTGGTCCTCGATGTGCATCGCGCCGGCGCCGAACTTGATCAGCGACTTGACGGTGCGCGCGATGTTGAATGCGGACGCGCCGAACCCCGTGTCGACGTCGACCAGCAACGGCAGCGGGCAGACGTCGGTGATCCTGCGCACGTCGGTCAGCACGTCGTCGAGATTGCTGATGCCGAGATCCGGCAGCCCGAGCGAGCCCGCGGCGACACCCCCGCCGGACAGGTAGATCGCCTTGAAGCCGCTGCGCTCGGCGAGGATCGCGTGGTAGGCGCAGATCGCGCCGGGGACCTGCAGCGGCCGCTCGGCCGCCGCGGCGGCGCGGAAGCGGGCGCCGGCGCTCGCGTTGCCGCGGGTCGTATGATCCCCCCACGCTCGCGGCTGCGCCGCTTCGCTGCCCCCCGTGGGGGCGGGATTCGATCCTTGGGGCGGCCCTGCGGATCTCATCGGATCCCTCAGGCGAGGAGCGAGGCGACGCCGGCGCGCTCTTCCTCGAGCTCCTTCAGCGTCGCATCCATCTTCTCGCGTGAGAACGCGTCGATCTCGAGGCCGGCCACCCGCGTGTATTCGCCGCCCTGCGTGACGACGGGAACGCCGTAGACGACGTCCTTCGGAATGCCGTAGCTGCCGTCCGAGGGAACGCCCATCGTCACCCAGCCGCCGTCGCTGCCGAGCATCCAGTCGTGGACGTGGTCGATCGCGGCATTCGCGGCGGACGCCGCCGACGAGAGTCCGCGCGCCTCGATGATCGCCGCGCCGCGCTTGCCGACCGTCGGAATCATCACGGTCCGGTTCCAGGTCTCGTCGCCGATCAGCTCCTTGAGCGAGCGGCCGTCCGCGGTCGCGAAGCGGTAATCGGGATACATCGTCGGCGAGTGATTGCCCCACACGATCAGCTTGCGGATCGAGCCGACCGGCTTGCCGCTTTTCGCGGCGAGCTGCGACAGCGCGCGGTTGTGATCGAGGCGCAGCATCGCGGTGAAGTGCCGGCTCGGCAGCGACGGCGCGGACTTCATCGCGATATACGCGTTCGTGTTGGCCGGGTTGCCGACGACCAGGACACGGACGTCGCGCGAGGCGACCGCGTCGAGGGCCTTGCCCTGCTCGATGAAGATCTTCGCATTCTCGAGCAGCAGATCCTTGCGCTCCATTCCGGGCCCGCGGGGCCGTGCGCCGACCAGCAGCGCGACATCGACGGCCTTGAACGCGATCCTCGGGTCGGACGTCCCGCTCATGCCGGCGAGCAGCGGGAACGCGCAGTCCTCGAGCTCCATCATCACGCCCTTCAGCGCGGCCTGCGCCTTGTCGAGCGGCAGCTCGAGGAGCTGCAGGATCACCGGCTGGTCGTGCCCGAGCATCTGGCCCGACGCGATCCGGGGAAGCAGGCTGTAGCCGATCTGGCCGGCGGCGCCGGTCACCGCGACGCGGACGGGTGCTTTCATGGCGGACTCCTGGAGCGGAAGCGAGCCCCCGATCTTAGGCGCCAGGCCGGGGGCTGTCAATGTCTTATAATTGATATAAGATATGAGAATGAGGTCGCCGCCGACGCCGACGTTCCGGCCGCTGTACGGCCAGATCAGGGCGCTGATCGAGCGCTCGCTCGAAGCGCGCGAATGGGCGCCCGGGGAGGCGATCCCTTCGGAGCTCGATCTCGCCGCGCGCTTCGGCGTCTCGCAGGGCACCGTGCGCAAGGCGATCCAGGCGCTCGCCGCGGAGAACCTGCTCGTGCGTCGCCAGGGCAAGGGCACGTTCGTCGCGACGCATACCGAGGAGAAGGCATCGAACTTCCGCTTCCTGAGCATCCGCCGCGACGATGGACGGCCGGAGTATCCGCGCAGTCGCCTCGTCGAACTGCGGCGCGCGAAGGCGGGCGCGGAGGCCGCCCGGGCGCTTGCGATCCGCACCGGCGACCCGGTGTTCATTCTGCGCCGGATCCTCGAATTCGGGGGCGCGCCGGCCGTGCTCGACGAGATCACGCTGCCGGCGGCGCTGTTCCGCGGCCTGACCCGCGCACGCTGCGTCGCCTATCCGGGATCGATGTATGGCTTCTTCGAGTCGGAGTTCGGCGTGCGGATGCTGCGCGCCGACGAGCGCCTGCGTGCGGTTGCCGCCGACGCGGCGAGCGCGGGGCTGCTGCGGGTTCCTGCGGGCACGCCGCTGCTCGCCGTCGATCGCATCGCGTACACGTACGGCGACCGTCCGGTCGAAGTGCGGCGCGGCCTGTGCACGACGCGGCACGAGCATTACTGGAACGCGCTGACCTGACGCACCCGCGCGACGACAAGCCCGTCCGCCGGCTCGAGTTCGCAGGCAGCAGGCGTGGTACCCACCGGCGGCGTGACATTGGGCGGCGGCGCCGGGCTATAATTTGATGCCGTGCAAGAAGCCGCGAACGGGATGCCGGGAATCGACGGCGTCGGTTTCCGGCGCTTTTTGCGCCGCGTTCCTCCCCGAGATTCGTCCATGGCCGCTGCCGATCGTCCCGTCGACAAACCGCGTCCCGTCTACCTGAATCTCCTCGCGATCCGCCAGCCGATGCCGGCGGTCGTGTCGATCCTGCATCGGCTCAGCGGCGCGCTGCTGTTCGTCGTCGGGATTCCGCTCGTGCTGTGGTTTGTGCAGGCCTCCCTCGCGTCGGCCGAGGGCTTCGCCGCCGCGATGGGGCCGCTCGCCACGCCGCTCGGCAAGCTCGTCCTGCTCGCGCTCGCGTGGAGCTACATCCACCACGTGCTCGCCGGCTTGCGCCACCTGCTGCTCGACCTGCACATCGGCATCGACCTCGCGCCGGCGCGAGGCTCCGCGGCGGCGGTGCTCGTGCTGTCGGTGCTGCTCACGCTGATCATCGCGGTGCGACTATGGTGAGCGGCACGGACCGCCAGCCCGTCGGGGCGCATTACGGCACGCGCGACTGGCTGTCGCAGCGCGTGACGGCGATCGTGATGACGCTGTACACGGCGCTGCTGCTCGTCATCGTGCTCTGGCACGGCGGCATGGATTACCCGACGTGGCAGGCACTGTTCGCCGGCGGCGCGTTTCGCGTCGTCTCGTTCCTGTTCATGGCATCGCTGCTCATCCATGCCTGGGTCGGCGTGCGCAACATCCTGATGGACTACGCGAAGCCGGTGAGCGTGCGGATCACGCTGCAGGTCGTCGTCGTCTGTGTGCTCGTCGCTTACGCGGGGTGGACCGTGCAGGTGCTGTGGGGCGGCGCATGATCGGCGCCTGCGAAGCGCCGTCGGGGAGTCCGGCGTGAAGCTGCCGACGCGCCGCTTCGACGCGCTGATCGTCGGCGCCGGCGGGGCCGGCATGCGCGCGTCGCTGCAGCTCGCCGAGGCGGGGCTCAGCGTCGCGGTGCTGTCGAAGGTGTTTCCGACCCGCTCGCACACCGTCGCCGCGCAGGGCGGCATCGGAGCGTCGCTCGGCAACATGTCGGAAGATAGCTGGCTGTGGCACATGTACGACACGGTCAAGGGCTCCGACTGGCTCGGCGACCAGGACGCGATCGAGTACATGTGCCGGATGGCGCCGCGCGTCGTCTACGAGCTCGAGCACTTCGGCATGCCGTTCGACCGCAATCCCGACG
Source organism: Casimicrobiaceae bacterium (assembly GCA_036375455.1). Lineage (GTDB taxonomy): Bacteria > Pseudomonadota > Gammaproteobacteria > Burkholderiales > Casimicrobiaceae > VBCG01. The sequence goes on from DASURV010000035.1 coordinate 41,623, forward strand.
GCACGATCTACCAGCGGCCGTTCGGCGGGCACTCGATGAACTTCGGCGAGAAATCCGTGCGCCGCGCGTGCGCGTCCGCGGACCGCACCGGCCATGCGATGCTGCACACGCTCTACCAGCGCAACGTCCGGGCGCACACGCAGTTCTTCGTCGAGTGGATGGCGCTCGACCTGATCCGCGATGCGGACGGCGACGTGCTCGGCGTGACGGCGCTCGAGATGGAGACGGGCGACGTGCTCGCGCTCGAGGCGAAGGCGACGATCCTCGCCACCGGCGGGGCGGGTCGCATCTTCGCCGCGTCGACGAACGCGTTCATCAACACCGGCGACGGCCTCGGCATGGCCGCGCGCGCCGGCGTGCCGCTCGAGGACATGGAGTTCTGGCAGTTCCACCCGACGGGCGTCGCGGGCGCCGGCGTGCTGATCACCGAGGGCGTGCGCGGGGAGGGCGGCATCCTGCTCAACGCGAGCGGCGAGCGCTTCATGGAGCGCTACGCGCCGAACCTGAAGGATCTCGCGTCGCGCGACGTGGTGAGCCGCTCGATGGACCAGGAGATCAAGGAGGGGCGCGGCTGCGGTCCGCACAAGGACTACGTGCTGCTCAAGCTCGATCACCTCGGCCCCGAGGTCATCATGAAGCGGCTGCCGTCGATCCGCGAGATCGCGATCAAGTTCGCCAATGTCGACCCGATCAAGGAGCCCATTCCGGTCGTCCCGACGATCCATTACATGATGGGCGGCGTGCCGACGAACATCCACGGCCAGGTCGTCGTGCCGAGAGGCGGGGATTCGGCGAGCGTCGTCGACGGCCTGTACGCGGTGGGCGAATGCGCCTGCGTGTCCGTGCACGGCGCGAACCGGCTCGGCACCAACTCGCTGCTCGACCTGCTGGTGTTCGGGCGCTCGGCGGGAGACTTCATCGTCAGCCGCAATCTGCCGGCGCAGGCGCAGAAGCCGCTGCCGGCCGACGCCGGCGACGCGTCGCTCGCGCGCCTCGCGCGGCTCGACGCGGCGGCGAGCGGCGAGAGCGTGGCCGAAGTCGGCAACGATCTGCGCCGGACGATGCAGTCGCATTGCGGCGTGTTCCGCAATCAGCAGCTGCTGAACGAGGGCGTGCAGAAGGTGGCCGAGCTCGCGGGCCGCGCCGGGCGCACGGCGATCAAGGACAAGAGCCGCACGTTCAACACCGCCCGCGTCGAGGCGCTCGAGCTCGACAACCTGATCGAGGCGGCCAGGGCGACGATCGTCTCGGCGGAAGCGCGGCGCGAGTCGCGCGGCGCGCAGGCGCGAAGCGACCATCCGAGCCGCGACGACGCGAACTGGCTCAAGCACACGCTGTGGTACCGCGAAGGCAATCGGCTCGATTACAAGCCGGTGAACCTCAAGCCGCTGTCGGTGGAGGCGTTCCCGCCGAAGGTGCGGACGTATTGACCCCGATGAAGTTCCGCATCTACCGCTACGATCCCGAGCAGGACGCGAAGCCGCGCCTGCAGGAGTACGACGTCGCGCTCGATCCGCACGACCGGATGCTGCTCGACGCGCTGATCCGGCTGAAGGCCGTCGACGACACGCTCGCCTTCCGGCGTAGCTGTCGCGAGGGCGTGTGCGGGTCGGATGCGATGAACATCAACGGCAAGAACGGGCTTGCCTGCATCACGAATCTGAAGACGCTGAAGGAGCCGGTCGAGCTGCGCCCGCTGCCCGGGCTGCCGGTGATCCGCGACCTGATCGTCGACATGAGCCAGTTCTTCAAGCAGTATCACTCGATCAAGCCGTACCTGGTGAACGACACGCCGCCGCCGGAGCGCGAGCGGCTGCAATCGCCCGCGGACCGCGACGCGCTGGACGGCCTCTACGAGTGCATCCTGTGCGCGTGCTGCTCGACCGCGTGCCCGTCGTTCTGGTGGAACCCGGACAAGTTCGTCGGGCCCGCCGGGCTGCTGCAGGCGTACCGGTTCATCGCCGACAGCCGCGATCGCGACACGAACCAGCGGCTCGACAATCTGGAGGATCCATACCGGCTGTTTCGCTGCCACTCGATCATGAATTGCGTCGACGTGTGTCCGAAGGGGCTCAATCCGACGCTCGCGATCGAGCGGATCAAGGACCTGCTGGTGAAGCGGGCGGTGTGACGGGTACCGGGGACCAGGCAGCGAAAGGGCGGTGCAACGATGGCGAAACCGCGACGCGGCGCGGCGCGAGCATGACGATCGACGCGCGGCGGCTGGCGCGGATCCGCTGGCGATGCCGGCGGGGCATGCTCGAGAACGACCTGATCCTCGCGCGCTTCCTCGAGACGTGCGGGGACTCGCTCACCGAGGAGGATGTCGCGAACCTCGACACGCTGCTCGACATGACGGACAACGCCCTTTGGGATGTCATCGCCGGTCGGGCCGAGCCCGGCACCCCCGCGCTCGCGGCATTCGTGGCGCGGCTGCGCTCGGCCTAGGTGCACGCGAGATGCATCCGATGGCGGGAGGACCACCCGGGCGGCGTCCTTCGCGTCCGGCCATGAACCAACGGAAGGAAGTCCGATGACCGACCGCACTGCCACGATCAGTTTCTCCGACGGCTCGCCGTCGGTCACGTTCCCGATCCTGAACGGCACGCTGGGGCCGGACGTGATCGACATTCGCGCCCTGTACGGGAAGACCGGCAAGTTCACCTACGACCCGGGGTTCCTGTCGACGGCGGCGTGCAGCTCGGCCATCACCTACATCGACGGCGACAAGGGGGAGCTGCTCTACCGCGGCTATCCGATCGAGGAGCTCGCCGTCCGCTGCGATTATCTCGAGACCTGCTACCTGCTGCTGTACGGCGAGCTGCCGACGCTGGCGCAGAAGGAAGATTTCGTCGGCCGCGTGACCACCCACACGATGGTCAACGAGCAGATGCAGTTCTTCATGCGCGGCTTCCGGCGCGACGCCCATCCGATGGCCGTGCTGACGGGCCTCGTCGGGGCGCTGTCGGCGTTCTATCCCGACTCGATCAACCTGAACGACGCCCATCAGCGCGACATCTCCGCGATCCGCCTGATCGCGAAGATGCCGACGCTGATCGCGATGGCCTACAAGTATTCGATGGGCCAGCCGTACATGTATCCGCGCAACGAGCTGTCGTACCCGGCGAACTTCATGCGGATGATGTTCGCGACGCCGTGCGCGGACTACCGGGTCAACGACGTGCTGGTGCGCGCGCTCGACCGCATCTTCATCCTCCATGCCGATCACGAGCAGAACGCGTCGACGTCGACGGTGCGGCTGTGCGCCTCGTCGGGCACCAACCCGTTCGCGGCGATCGCCGCGGGCGTCGCCTGCCTCTGGGGTCCGGCGCACGGCGGGGCGAACGAGGCGGCGCTCAACATGCTCTACGAGATCCAGAAGGAGGGCGGCATCGCAAGGATCGGCGAGTTCATCGCGAAGGTGAAGGACAAGAACTCGAGCGTGCGCCTGATGGGCTTCGGGCATCGCGTCTACAAGCACTACGACCCGCGCGCGAAGCTGATGCGCGAGACCTGCTACGAGGTTCTCGGGGACCTCGGCCTCGGCGACGATCCGCTGTTCAAGCTCGCGATGGCGCTCGAGAAGATCGCGCTCGAGGACGACTACTTCGTCCAGCGCAAGCTCTACCCGAACGTCGACTTCTATTCCGGTATCGTGCAGAAGGCGGTCGGCATCCCGGTGCAGCTCTTCACGGCGATCTTCGCCCTCGCGCGCACCGTCGGCTGGATCGCGCAGCTCAACGAGATGGTGTCCGACCCCGAATACAAGATCGGGCGGCCGCGGCAGCTCTTCACCGGGGCACCGCGCCGCTCGGTGAAGCCGATCGGCCAGCGTTAGGCGGGCCGCCAGTCGTCACCTGGAGTCATCGCGTATGGGCAGCATGAGGGAATTCGAGTCGACGAGCACGCTGTTCGGCGGCAACGCGCCGTTCATCGAGGAGCTGTACGAGTCGTATCTCGCCGATCCGGCCAGCGTGTCGGCCGAGTGGCGCGGCTACTTCGACGAGCTGCGGGGCGACGCGGCGGACGTGCCGCATGCGGCGGTCGTCGAGTCGTTCCGCGAGCTCGCGCGCAACCGCAGGATCGCCGGGGCGATGGTCGACGAGACGACGATGCACAAGCAGGTGCTCGTCCTGCGCCTGATCGGCAAGTACCGCACGCTCGGCATGTTCCAGGCCGACCTCGATCCGCTGAAGCGGCACGAGCCGCCGTACATCGCGGACCTCGACCTGCGCACGTACGGCTTCACCGACGCCGACCTCGACACGCCGTTCGACGTGGGCTCGTTCAAGGCCGGACCCGCGCGGATGCGCCTGCGCGAGATCATCGACGCGCTGAAGGACACGTACACGCGCACGTTCGGCGCCGAGTACATGTACATCTCCGACACGCCGACGAAGCGCTTCATCCAGGAGCGGCTCGAGCCGATCCGCTCGCGGCCGAGCTACGGTGCCGAGGAACGCAAGCACATCCTGGAGCGCCTCGCGGCGGCCGAGACGCTCGAGCGCTACCTGCACACGAAGTACGTCGGCCAGAAGCGCTTCTCCGGCGAGGGCGGCGACTCGATGATCCCGATGCTCGACCTGCTGATCCAGCGTGCGGGCACGGCGGGGGTCGGCGAGCTCGTGCTCGGCATGGCGCATCGCGGGCGGCTCAACGTCCTCGTCAACACGCTCGGCAAGATGCCGAGCGACCTGTTCTCGGAGTTCGAGGGCAAGGCGGCGCAGGAGCTGCCGGCCGGCGACGTCAAGTATCACCAGGGCTTCTCGTCGGACATCTCGACGCCCGGCGGCCCCGTGCACGTGACGCTCGCGTTCAATCCGTCCCACCTCGAGATCGTCAATCCGGTCGTCGAGGGCAGCGTGCGCGCGCGGCAGCATCGCCGCAACGACGCGCGCGGCGACCAGGTGCTGCCGGTGCTGCTGCATGGCGACGCCGCGATCGCCGGCCAGGGGGTCGTGCAGGAGTGCCTGAACATGGCGCAAACGCGCGGCTACTACACGGGCGGCACGATCCACATCGTGATCAACAACCAGATCGGCTTCACGACGTCCGACCCGCGCGACGTGCGCGGCACGCTCTACTGCACCGACGTCGCGAAGATGGTCGAGGCGCCGATCTTCCACGTGAACGGCGACGATCCGGAGGCCTGCCTGCTCGCGATCGAGCTGGCGTTCGACTACCGGCAGAAGTTTCACAAGGACGTGTTCGTCGACCTCGTCTGCTTCCGGCGGCTGGGGCACAACGAGGCCGACGAGCCGATGATCACGCAGCCGCTGATGTACAAGAAGATCAACCAGCATCCGGGGACGCGCAAGCTCTACGCCGACCGCCTCGTGGCGGCGGGCGTGATCACCGGCGAGGACGCGGACGCGATGATCGCGACCTACCGGGCGGCGATGGACAAGGGCTACCACACGAACACGACGGTGCTGTCGAACTACAAGCCGGCGTTCATCGTGGACTGGTCGCCGTACAAGAACCGGCACTGGACCGATCCCGCCGACACCAGCGTCCCGATGGCGCGCCTCGTCGAGCTCGGCGTGAAGGCGACGACGGTGCCCGCCGACTTCAAGCTGCACTCGCGCGTCGAGAAGATGATGACGGATCGACGCGCGATGGTCGCCGGTAAGCAGCCAATCGACTGGGGCATGGGCGAGATCCTCGCGTATGCGTCGCTTGTCGATCAGAACTACGGCGTGCGCATCTCGGGCGAGGATGTCGGCCGCGGCACGTTCTCCCATCGCCATGCGGTGCTGCACGACCAGAATCGCGAGAAATGGGACGCCGGCATCTGGATTCCGCTCCAGCACATCAAGGAGGGCCAGCCCGATGTCGAGATCATCGATTCGGTCCTGACCGAGAGTGCGGTCCTGGGCTTCGAATACGGCTACACGACGTCGGAGCCGAACCAGCTCGTGATCTGGGAGGCGCAGTTCGGCGACTTCGCTAACGGCGCCCAGGTCGTGATCGACCAGTTCGTTAGCGCGGGCGAAGTGAAATGGGGCCGGATCTGCGACCTGGTGCTGTTCCTGCCGCACGGCTACGAGGGGCAGGGACCGGAGCACTCGTCCGCGCGGCCGGAGCGCTACCTGCAGCTATGCGCGCAGCACAACATGCAGGTCGCCGTTCCCACGACGCCCGCGCAGATCTTCCACCTGCTGCGCCGCCAGATGATCCGCCATTTCCGCAAGCCGCTGATCGTGATGACGCCAAAGAGCCTGCTGCGGCACAAGGAGGCGGTATCGTCGATGGAGGATCTCGCCGGCGGCCGGTTCCAGAACGTCATCGGCGAGATCGACAAGATCGACCCGAGGAAGGTCAGGCGGGTCGTCGTCTGCTCGGGCAAGGTGTACTACGAGCTGCACGCCTACCGCCGCGAGCGCAAGCTCGACGACGTCGCGATCCTGCGCCTCGAGCAGCAGTACCCGTTCCCGCACGACGACTACAAGCGCGAGGTCGCGAAATACGCCGCGGCGAAGGAAGTCGTCTGGTGCCAGGAAGAGCCGCAGAACCAGGGCGCCTGGTACCGTCTCAACGCCTACATGCGCGCCGACATCGACGACAGGAAGGTGCTCGCGTATGCGGGGCGGGCGGTGTCGGCATCCCCCGCGGTCGGGTACGCGGCCAAGCACAATGCCGAGCAGAAGCAGTTGATCGAGGACGCCTTCGCCGAGGAGTTGCGCTCCGGCGAAATGCTGCTGGCACACTGAGACGACAACGAGAGTGGCCCGATGAGGATCGAAGTGAAGGTTCCCCAGTTGCCCGAGTCCGTCGCGGAAGCGACGCTCGTCAACTGGCACAAGCAACCCGGCGAAGCGGTCAAGCGCGACGAAAACCTGATCGACATCGAGACCGACAAGGTCGTGCTCGAGCTTCCGGCGCCGGGCGACGGCGTGCTCGCGGAGATCACGCGTCCCGACGGCTCGACGGTCACGTCGAACGACGTCATCGCCGTCATCGACACCGACGCGAAGGGCAGTGTCGCGAGCGCGCCGGCCGCCGCTTCGGCGGCGGCGCCTGTCGCGCCCGCGGCGCCGGCTTCCGCAAAGGCTCCGGCGCCGGCAGGCGCGAAGGCTCCCGCAGCGGCGTCGGCGGGCGGTGGCGACGGCGCGGCCGCGTTGCCGGCCGCCCGCAAGATGATGGCCGAGCGGGGCGTCGAGCCCGCGAGCGTCGCCGGAACCGGTCGTGGCGGGCGCATCACGAAGGGCGACGTTGCCGAGGCGATCGGCGCGCGCGCCGAAGCGCCCGCGCCGGCCGCGAGGCCGGCGCCGCCGGCACCTGCGGCCAAGGCGCCCGCCGTGCCGTTGCCGCCGGTGCTCGGGGCCCGCCCCGAGCAGCGGGTGCCGATGTCGCGCCTGCGCGCGCGCATCGCCGAGCGGCTCGTCGAGTCGCAGTCGACGGCGGCGATCCTCACGACGTTCAACGAAGTGAACATGCAGCCGGTGATCGATCTGCGCAACCGCTACAAGGAGCGCTTCGAGAAGGAGCACGGCGTCAAGCTCGGCTTCATGGGGTTCTTCGTGAAGGCCGCCGTGCACGCGCTGCGCAAGTTTCCGCTCGTCAACGCGTCGATCGACGGCAACGACATCGTCTATCACGGCTATTACGACATCGGCATCGCCGTCGGCAGCCCGCGCGGCCTAGTCGTGCCGATCATCCGCGACGCCGACCAGCTCTCGATCGCGGACATCGAGAAGCAGATCGGCGACTTCGGCAAGCGGGCGCAGCAAGGCAAGCTGACCGTCGAGGAGCTGACCGGCGGCACCTACACGATCAGCAACGGCGGGGTGTTCGGCTCGATGCTGTCGACGCCGATCATCAATCCGCCGCAATCCGCGATCCTCGGCGTGCACGCGACCCGCGACCGGCCGGTCGTCGAGAACGGCCAGGTCGTCGTGCGGCCGATCAATTTCCTCGCGCAGTCGTACGACCACCGGATCATCGATGGGCGGGAGGCGGTGCTGTCGCTCGTCGCGATCAAGGAGGCGCTCGAGGATCCGGCACGCATGCTGCTCGACCTGTGACGGACATCTAAGCCGATTCGATGGCAGGCCAGGCATTCGACGTGGTGGTCATCGGCGGCGGCCCGGGCGGCTACATCGCCGCGATCCGGGCGGCCCAGCTCGGATTGGCGAGCGCGTGCGTCGACGACTGGACGCGCGCGAACGGCAAGCCCGCACTGGGCGGAACGTGCACGAACGTCGGCTGCATTCCGTCGAAGGCGCTCCTGCAGTCGTCGGAGAATTACGCGCACGCGGGCCATGCGTTCGCCGACCACGGGATCGGCATCGAGGGGCTGTCGATCGACGTCGCGAAGATGCTCGCGCGCAAGGACAAGGTCGTCGGGCAGAACAACGACGGCATCCAGTACCTGTTCAAGAAGAACGGGATCGCGTTCTTCCACGGACGCGGCACATTCGCGGGCAGGGACGGCGAGCGCTGGCGGATCGTCGTCGACGGCCCGGGCGCGGCCACGCTCGCGGCGCGCCACGTGATCGTCGCGACGGGCTCGGCGCCGCGTGCGCTGCCCGGCGCCGCGTTCGACAACGAGCGCATCCTCGACAATGCCGGCGCGCTCGCGATTGCCGACGTGCCGAAGCGGCTCGGCGTCGTCGGCGCCGGCGTGGTCGGCCTCGAGATGGGCAGCGTCTGGCGCCGCCTCGGCGCCGAGGTCACGATGCTCGAAGTGCTCCCGGCGTTCCTCGGGGCGGCCGACGAGGCGGTGGCGAAGGAGGCGCTGAAGGCGTTCACGAAGCAGGGGCTCGCGATCAGGCTGGGCGTGAACATCCGCGCGGTGCGCAACGGCAAGGACGGCGTCGCCGTCGACTACGCCGACGCCGCCGGCGCCGCGCAAACCGCGGCGTTCGACCGGCTGATCGTCTCGATCGGCCGCGTGCCGTTCACGACCGGGCTCGGCGCCGAGACGGTCGGCCTCGCGCTCGACGCCCGCGGCTTCGTCGACGTCGACGCGGACTGCCGCACGAACCTCGAGAACGTCTGGGCGATCGGCGACGTCGTGCGCGGGCCGATGCTCGCGCACAAGGCCGAGGACGAGGGGGTTGCCGTCGCCGAGCGCATCGCCGGCCAGCACGGTCACGTCGATTTCAACACGATTCCCTGGGTGATCTACACGTCGCCCGAGATCGCCTGGGTCGGCCAGACCGAGCAGCAACTGAAGGGCGAGGGTGTCGCCTATCGCAGCGGCAGCTTCCCGTTCTCGGCGAACGGCCGCGCGCGCGCGCTGGGCGATACGACCGGCTTCGTGAAGTTCCTCGCCGACGCGAAGACCGATCGCATCCTCGGCGTGCACATGATCGGGCCGATGGTGAGCGAGCTGATCTCCGAGGGCGTCGTCGCGATGGAATTCGGCGCGTCGAGCGAGGACATCGCGCGCATCTGCCATGCGCATCCGTCGCTGTCGGAGGCGACGCGCGAGGCGGCGCTTGCCGTCGACAAGCGCACCCTCAACCTGTAAGCCGTCTCATAATCTGCTGCGCGACGTTTCCGAGACGGCCTGCCCGGGCATTCCTCGATGAGCGGGGCCGAGTATCCCGGGCAGGTCTGCCGCCGCCACGGCGGCCTGATCGACTATCTCGAACCGTTCCTCGATCGACGCAAGGCGACGCTCGATCACGCGCAGATCGCCGCGCTCGATCGCCTGCAGCAGCTCGCCGACGAGCTCGCGGCCTTCCGTGCGGCCCGGCAGTCGCGGCTGAAGCGCCTGCTCGCCGCGCCGGGAGTGCCGCGCGGCGTCTACCTGTGGGGCGGCGTGGGCCGCGGCAAGAGCCTGCTGATGGACAGCTTTTTCGCGACGGTCGCGATCCGGCGCAAGACGCGCGTGCATTTCCACGCCTTCATGCGCGACGTTCACGCGTCGCTCGCGGCGCTCAAGCACGAGACCGACCCGCTCGCCGCCGTTGCCGCCCAGATCGCGCGGCGGCACCGGCTCGTCTGCTTCGACGAGTTCCACGTGAACGACATCGCGGATGCGATGATCCTGGGACGCCTGCTGGCCGGGCTGTTCGAGCATGGCGTCGTGCTGGTCGTCACGTCCAACTACGCGCCGGACGGCCTGTGGCCGCACGGGCTGCTGCGCGAGCGGTTCCTGCCGGCGATCGCGCTGATCAAGCAGCGGCTCGACGTCGTCGAGGTCGAGGCCGGCGTCGACTATCGGTTGCGGGCGCTCGAGCACGTCGCGACGTTCCATGTCCCGTGCGGACCCGCCGCGGATGCCGCGATGGCCGGCGCGTACGAAGCGATGCGCAGCGGCCCGGAGGAGCCCGCGCACCTGTCCGTCGAGGGACGCACGCTCACCGCCCGGCACCGCGCCGGCAGCGTCGTCTGGTTCGCCTTCGATGCGCTCTGCGACGGGCCCCGCTCGCAGCGGGACTACCTGGAGCTCGCACGCCGCTTCTCCGTCCTGTTCCTCTCCGACATCCCGCGGATGGGCGTGGCCATGGCCGACCAGGCCCGGCGCTTCACCTGGCTGATCGACATCCTGTACGATCATCGGGTGAAGCTCGTCGCATCCGCGGCCGTCCCGGCCGAAGCGCTGTATCCGGAAGGACCGAACGCCAGGGAGTTTCCGCGCACGGTCAGCCGGCTCGCCGAGATGCGCACGCGCGACTACATGGCGCTCCCGCACCACAGCGACGGTGCCCCGCCCCCATAGCACGTCGCAGACTCACGCCCCCTGGAGGAGACACCCGTGCAGACATTCAAGGCGTACCGCACGTTCGAACAGGACCAGGTCGTATCGAGCCGGTTCGTGGACCTCAGGCTGGAAGACCTCGATCCGGGCGACGTCGTCATCCGCACGAAGTACTCGACGATCAACTACAAGGACGCGCTCTCCTACGGCGGTGCGGGCAGGATCATGCGCAAGTTTCCGACGGTCGCCGGCATCGATCTCGCGGGGACCGTCGAATCGAGCAACGATCCGCGGTTCAAGAAGGGCGACAAGGTGATCGTCACCGGCTACGACCTCGGCGTCGCTCACGACGGCGGGTATGCGGAATACGCGCGCGTTCCGGCGGACTGGATCGTGCGGCGTCCGGAGAGCATGACGGCCTTCGACGCGATGACGCTCGGCACGGCGGGATTCACCGCCGCGCTCGCCATCCACCTGATGCAGCACAACGGCCTCGCGCCGGACAGCGGCCCGGTCGCGATCACCGGAGCGACCGGAGGGGTCGGATCGGTCGCGATCGAGATCCTCGCGAAGCTCGGCTATCACGTCGTCGCGATCACGGGGAAGGCGCGCGAGGCGGATTACCTGCGCGGCATCGGCGCGAAGGAGGTCATGCTGCGCTCGTCGCTCGACTTCTCGAAGATCCGGCCGCTCGAGAAGTCGACCTGGGCGGGCGCGCTCGACAACCTCGGCGGCGACATGCTCGCGTGGCTGCTCGCGACGTCGAAGATCGCGGGCACGGTCGCCGCGGTCGGCCTTGCCGCCGACATGAAGCTCAACACGACGGTGGCGCCGTTCATCCTGCGCGGCGTGCACCTGCTCGGCACCGACAGCGCCAATTGCCCGATGGGGCTGCGCCAGACGCTGTGGAACAGGCTCGCCGTCGACTGGCGCCCCGATCGCGTGCACGACCAGGTGAACACGATCGACTTCGACGAGCTGCCGACGCATTTCGACGCCTACCTGAAGGGCATGGCCCGCGGGCGCACCGTCGTGCGGGTGGCGGCGGACAGTCATCCCTAGGCTCCGGGATCGAGGATCGAGGAATGGACACCTACGCAGACTTCCATCGCCGCTCCCTCGACGACCGCGACGCGCTCTGGCGGGAAGAGGCGCGCCTCGTCGACTGGCACACGCCGTTCGACCGCGTGCTCGACTACGCGCGCCCGCCGTTCGCGAAGTGGTTCGTCGGCGGACGCACGAACCTGTGCCACAACGCGGTCGACCGGCATCTCGCCGCGCGCGCCGGCCAGCCCGCGCTGATCTACGTCTCGACCGAGACCGGCCAGACGGCGCAGTTCACCTACGCCGAACTGCACGAGGAAGTGAATGCCTGCGCCGCGATGCTGAAGGCGCATGGCGTCGGGCGCGGCGATCGCGTGCTGATCTACATGCCGATGATCGCCGAGGCGGTGTTCGCGATGCTCGCCTGCGCGCGGGTCGGGGCGATCCATTCGGTCGTCTTCGGCGGCTTCGCGGCGGCGAGCCTCGCCACGCGCATCGACGACGCGAAGCCGGTGCTGATGATCACCGCCGACGCCGGCATGCGCAGCGGCAAGGTGATCGCGTACAAGCCGCTCGTCGACGAGGCGCTGCGCATCGCGCGCCATCCGCCGCGCAAGGTGATTCGCGTCAATCGCGGCCTCGATCCCGGCCTCGCGCTGCACGCCCTTCGGCTGCCCGGTCGTGCCGGACGTGTAGAGGATGTACGAAGGCTCGGAGGATTCGAGCCATGCACAGGGCACCCGGGCGCCCGCGTGATCCGCCCGGAGCCTCGCGTAGTCGAGATCGCGCCCCGGCTGCATCGTGAGAGCCGCGTCGAGCCCGCGATTGACGAGGACAACCTTCGCCGGCGGATGGCGCGCGATGCGCAGCGCCTCGTCGACGA
>DASURV010000036.1:0-8465 GCA_036375455.1 Casimicrobiaceae bacterium
GTCGGCCGCCGCGGCGGCGAATTCGCGCTCGATCGCGGCGGCCACGACGGCGATCACCGCGAACGGCGTGTGGCCGCGCGCGGCGAGCACGCTCGCGAGCGAGCGCCGCGCCGCGTCCGCGTCGCGCTGCACGGGCATCACGACGTCGACGATGCGTTCGCTCGCCGCCGGCGCGCGCGCGTGGTCCTCGTTCATCGTCCGATGCACGCCGTCATTATGCCCGGCGCTGTCCGGCGGGCGTCGGCAGGCGCGTTACTCCGCGTCGAAGCGCGCGGTGAAGGACTTAGTCGAGCGTCAGGATCACCGGCTGGTGGTCCGCCGCCTGCGTCTCGCGGTCGACGCGGATGTCGCGTATGCGCATGCGCAATTCCTCGCCGACGAAGACGAAGTCGCAGTGCAGCTCGGGGTCGTCCGGCTCGTCCTTCTGGTAGATCTTGAACGTCGACGGGTGCGGCACGCCCGGATGGACGACACGCCAGGCATCGAGCAGCGGCGGCGTCGCATCGCCGAACGGCGCAACCATCCGGCGGTATTCCGGCGCGTCCGGCTCGAAGTTGCAGTCGCCGGTGATCACCGTCGCCCGCGGCCGGACGAACGTCTGGAACGGGCCGCCGTCGTTCATCGTAATCGTCGCGTCGCGCGCATGCGCATGCCCGTCGGCGTAGATCGCCCGCAGCGCCTCGGCCTGGGCCATCCGCTGCCGGTCCGAATAGTATTCGAGATGCGTCGTGATGACGCGCACGTCGCCGCCCGGGGCGCGGACCACCGCCTCGACGGCGATGCGCGGCATCCCCGGCACGCCCGGATCGCACGGATACGGCAGCAGGTGCCGATACACCTGCAGCACCGGCAGGCGCGACAGGATCATGTTGCCGAAGCGGCGCCGGCGCCCCCCGTCGCCCGGCTGGTCGACCGCGACGCCCGGCACCGCCGTATAGCCCGGCAGCAGCCGCGCGAGCTCGGCGAACTGGTCCTCGCCGCGGCTCCCGCCAAGCCGCGGATCGGGGTAGTTGTCGGCGATCTCCTGCAGGCACAGCACGTCGAAGTCGGCGAGGCGCGCAGCCTCCGCGACGATGCGCGCAGGGTCGACCGCGAGGTCCACCCCGCGGCACCACTGCACGTTCCACGTAATCAGTATCATCGGATCCCGGCACGCATGAACGACTGCACGAATTGCCGCTGAAAGAGCAGGAACGCGAGCAGCAGCGGACCCGTCGTCATCAGCGTCGCCGCGCTGATGATCGACCAGTCGATGCCCTGGTCGGTGGCCGAGAACACCTGCAGCCCGACGGTGACCGGGCGCGACTCGACCGAGTTCGTGATGATCAGCGGCCACAGGAAATTGTTCCAGTGGTACGAGACCGAGACGAGCGCGTAGGCGAGGTACGTCGGCCGCGCGAGCGGCACGTAGACCCTCCACAGCGTCGCGAGCGGCGAGCAGCCCTCGACGCGCGCCGCCTCGTCGAGCTCGCGCGGGACCGTCTTGAACGTCTGGCGCAGCAGGAAGATCCCGAACGCGCTCGCCATGTACGGCAAGCCGATCGACAGGATCGTGTCCTTGATGCCCAGCGCCGTCATCGTCCGGTAGTTCTCGACGATCAGCACGTCCGGCATGATCATGAGCTGGACGAGGACCAGCGCGAACGCGACGTTGCGGCCGGGGAAGCTGAAGCGGGCGAACGCGTACGCGGCGAGCGTCACGAGCACCAGTTGCGCCGCCAGCACCATCGTGACCAGCAGCACCGTGTTGAGGAAGTAGCGCGCGAACGGCGCCGCCTGCCACGCCTTGGCGAAATTCTGCAGCGTGAGCGGCGCGTCGAGCGCGAAGCGCGTGGAGAACGCCGGCGGATGGAATGCGGTCCAGAACGCGTAGGCGAGCGGCAGCACCCACAGCAAGCCGAGCGTCCACGCGCCGAGCGTCTCGAGCGAGCGCGAGACGCCGCGGGGAGCGTAGACGCCGGCCGCCGCGCTCATCGGATCCCCCCACGCTTGCGGCCGGTCGAACGACGTTCGTGCTTCGCACTCACGTGTTCGCCCTTGGGACGGCCCTTCGGGCTCATCGGACGATGCTCACTGGTAGTGGGTCCTGCGCTCGAGGAAGACGAACTGCAGGATCGCCACCACGGCGAGCAGCGTCAGCAGCACCATCGTCAGCGCGGCGGCATACGCCGAATCCCAGAACCGGAAGCCGACCTCGAAGATGTAGTAGAGCAGCAGCGCGGTCGCGTTGTCCGGCCCGCCCCGCGTCATCACGACGATGTGATCGACGAGGCGAAACGCGTTGATCACCGCGTTGACGAGCACGAACAGCGTCGTCGGCATCAGCAGCGGGAACGTGATGCGGCGGAAGAAATAGCCGCGCGACGCGCCCTCGATCGCCGCCGCCTCGGCGAGATGCGGCGACATCGATTGCAGCGCCGCGAGGTAGAAGATCATGAAGAAGCCCGCCTCCTTCCAGATCGTGACGACCATCAGCGCCGGCAACGCGGTGCTGCGGCTGCCGAGCCAGTTGTGGCTGCCGAAGCCGAGCGCGCCGAGCACCTGCTCGAGCAACCCGTAGCCCGGCGTGTAGAAGAAGAGCCAGATGTTCGCGACGGCGATCATCGGCAGCACCGTCGGCGTGAAATAGGCGAGCCGCAGGAAGCCGCGCCCCGGCAGGCGCTCGTTCACCCACACCGCCATCAGCAGCGCGAGCGCGATCGACAGCGGGATCGTGCCGAGCGCGTACCAGAGGTTGTTCGTGAGCGCCTGCCAGAAGATCGGGTCGTCGGCGAGCGCGCGGTAGTTGTCGAGGCCGACGAACGACGGGGGGCGCGAGCCCCGCGGCGTCGAGTAGAAGCTGTGCCACAGATTCGCGACCGCCGGATAGTGCGTGAACAGCGCGAGCAGCGTCGCGGCCGGCAGCAGCAGCAGCCAGGCGTGGAGCCACTCGCGCGTCCGGGTCATGCGCGGCGGCTACTTGTAGCTGCGCAGCAGCCGGTCCGCCTCGCGTTGCGCGTCCTTCAGCGCCTGCTCCGGCGTCTTCGTGCCGGTGAGCGCCGCCTGCAGGCCGTCGTTCAGCGCCTTGGTCACGCGCTGGTTGTCGTGCGTCGACAACTCGGCCTTGGCGAACGGGAGCTGGTCGCGCGCCACCGCCGCGGCGGGAAAGCCGGCGACGTACTGCTTCATCGCGGGGGTGTCCCAGGCATCCGCCCGCACCGCGACGTAGCCGGTGTCGATGCCCCACTGGGCGGCGCGCTGCGGCGTCGTCACCCACTTGATGAACTTGAACGCCGCTTCGCGCTGGGCCGGAGTCGACTTCTTGAAGATGTAGAAGTTGCCGCCGCCGGTCGGGCTGCCCCGCTGCTTGGCGGCCGGCAGCATCGCGACGCCGAAGTCGAACTTGGCGTTGTTCCTGACGTTCGTCAGGTTCCCGGTGGTCGTCCACATCATCGCGACCTTGCGCTCGAAGAAGTCCTTCGGCGTCGTGCCCCACTCGACGATCCCCGGCGGATGCACCTTGTACTTGTTGACCAGGTCCACCCAGTACTGGAGCGCGCCGACGACCTCGGGCTTGTCGTAGTAGACCTCGGTGCCGGCGGCGTTCATCAGGTTCACGCCGTTCTCGATCGCGAGCCCCTGGAACAGCCAGTACGGGAAGCCCGACGACGGTATCTGCACGCCCCACTGCGTGACGTTGCCCGACGCATCGCGCTTGGTGAGCTTCGCCGCGTCGTCCGCCATCTCCTTCCAGGTCGCCGGCGGGTGATTGGGGTCGAGCCCCGCCTCCTTGAACGCCTCCTTGTTGTAGTAGAGGACGACCGTCGAGCGCTGGAACGGGATGCCCCACGTCTTGCCGCCGGTCTGGCTGTTTTCCATGAACGCCGGGTAGAAGCTCTTGAGCCACGCGCGATCCTCGGCGGTCTTGACCAGTTCGTCGAACGGCATGATCGCGTCCTCGTCGATCAGCGTGTACATGTCGGTCGACAGCAGGATCGACGTGACCGGCGGGTCGCCGCTCTTCACCGCCGTCAGCGCCTTCGCGATCGATTCCTGGTAGCTGCCCGAATAGATCGGCCGCAGCTTGATGCCGGGGTTCTCCTTCTCGAAGCCGGCCGCGAAGCCGTCGACGATCTTCGTGATCGGCCCGCCGACGGCGACCGGATAGAAGAACGGCACCTCGACCGGCGCCTGCGCGAGCGCACCGCCCGTCGCGAGCGCGAGCAACATGGCCGCGAGCCACTTTCCGAACCGCGTGCAAAGCTTCATCCCTCCTCCTTGTCGAAAGGCATCGTCTTCAGGCGATCAGCGTCGACGGCTCCGTGCGCGAATGCACACGCGCCCGCAGGCCGTCGGCGTCGAAAAAATGCTGCGCCCCGGGCGCCCAGCGAATCCACGTCGCGTCGCCGCGCGCAAGTCCCACGCTGCCGGCGACGCGGACGGCGACGCTCTGGTCGCCGATGCGGCAGCTCACGAGCGAATCGCCGCCGAGATATTCGACGCTGTCGACACCCGCGCGCGCGCCGCTCTCGAACGCGAGCTGCATGTGCTCCGGACGAACGCCGAGCATGGCGGACGCGAATCCGCCCTCGGCGACCGGCGGGCCGTCGGTGCCCGCGATCACCGCGCCGCCGCGAGCCGCCTCGAGCTTCAGCAGGTTCATCGGTGGCGTGCCGATGAAGCGCGCGACGAACGTGTTCGCCGGGTCCTCGTACAGCTCGACCGGCGTCCCGTTCTGCTCGATCCGGCCGGCGCGCATCAGCACGATCCGGTCGGCCATCGACATCGCCTCGACCTGGTCGTGCGTCACGTACACCATCGTGATGCCGAGCTTGCGCTGCAGCGCGCGGATCTCGAGGCGCATCTCCGCGCGCAGTTGCGCGTCCAGGTTGGACAGCGGCTCGTCCATCAGGCACACGGGCGCCTGCGCGATGATCGCGCGGCCAAGCGCCACGCGCTGCTGCTGCCCGCCCGACAACTGCGAGGGCTTGCGCGCAAGGAGCGGTGCGAGCCCGAGCAGATCCGCGACCCGGGCGAGCCGCGCAACGCGCTCGGCCTCGGCCACCTTGCGCACGCGCAGGCCGAAGAGAATGTTCTCGGCGACGCTCAGGTGCGGAAAGAGCGCATAGCTCTGGAACACCATCGCGATCGAGCGCGCGGCGGGCGGCAGCCGCGTGACGTCGCGGTTGCCGATCAGGATGCGGCCACCGTCGGCGGCTTCGAGGCCGGCGATCAACCGCAGCGTCGTCGACTTGCCGCAGCCCGACGGGCCGAGCAGCACGTTGAGCGTACCGGCATCGAATGCGAACGTGACGTCGTCGACCGCCCGGACCGAGCCCTCGCCCGTCGTCCAGATCTTGCTGACGCGCTCAGCGGCGATCGCCGACATGGCGGGGGACGCGAGCGAGACGGATCTGCACGCGGGAAGCCCTCAGTTGCCGAACAGCGCCGTGAGGGCCGCGCCGGGATCGGGCGCCCGCATGAACGCCTCGCCGACGAGGAACGCATCGACGCCATGGCGCCGCATCTGCGCGACGTCGCGCTGCGCGACGATGCCGCTTTCGGTCACGACGATCCGATCGGCGGGCACGCGCGGCAGCAATTCGAGCGTCGTGTGCAGCGACACGCCGAACGTGCGCAGATTGCGGTTGTTGATGCCGATCAGCGGCGTCGCCAGCGCGAGCGCGCGGTCGAGCTCGGCCGCGTCGTGCACCTCGACGAGCACATCCATCCGGTAGTCGCGCGCGCACGCCTCGAGCGCGGCGAGGCGCGCGTCCTCCAGGGCGGCAACGATCAGCAGCACCGCGTCGGCGCCGAGGGCGCGCGACTGCGCCACCTGGTATTCGTCGATGATGAATTCCTTGCGCAGCACCGGCAGCGCGCAAGCCGCGCGCGCGGCGACGAGGTATTCCGGCGCTCCCTGGAAGAACGGCCGGTCGGTCAGCACCGACAGGCAGGCCGCGCCGGCGCGCTCGTACGAGGCGGCGATCGACGCCGGGTCGAACTGCTCGCGCAGCACGCCCTTGCTCGGGCTTGCGCGCTTGATTTCGGCGATGACCGCCGGGTGCCCGGCCTCGATCCGCGACCGGATCGCCTGCGCGAAGCCGCGCGGCGCGGCCGCGCTGCGCGCCTCGCGATCGACCGCCGCGAAGGGTCGCTCGACCTGCGCCGCGATCACCTCCTCGGCCTTCGTCGTCATGATCCTGGCGAGGATGTCGCTGTCGCCCACCGCCGGGTCCACCGACCCGCTCATGCCGGCCGCGCCGCCGCCTTCGTCGCGGCCACGAACTCCTCGAGCTTGCGCAGCGCGGTGCCGCTCGCGATCGCCGCGCGCGCGCGCTCGATGCCGTCGCCGATCGAGGCGGCGATGCCGGCCGCATACAGTGCGGTGCCCGCATTCAGCACGACGATCTCGCGCGGCGTGCCGTCGATGCCGCGCAACGCCTCGAGCACCATCTCCTTCGATTCCTGCGCGTCCGCGACCTTGAGGCCGCGGTTCGACTTCATGTGCAGGCCGAAGTCCTCGGGATGGATCTCGTATTCGTGCACCTCGCCGTCGGCGAGCTCGCCCACCATCGTCGCGGCGCCGAGCGACACCTCGTCCATGCCGTCCTTCCCCCAGACGACGACGGCGCGCCGGCTGCCAAGGCGCTGCAGCACGCGCACGTGAATGCCGACGAGGTCGGGATGGAACACGCCGACCATCTGGTTGCCCGCGCCGGCCGGGTTCGTGAGCGGCCCGAGGATGTTGAAGATCGTCCGCACGCCGAGCTCCCGGCGCACGGGGGCGGCATGCTTCATCGCGCCGTGGTGATTCGGCGCGAACATGAAGCCGACGCCGGTCCGCTCGATGCACTGCGCGACCTGCACCGGAGTCAGCATGATGTCGGCGCCGAGCGCCTCCAGCACGTCGGCGCTGCCCGATTTCGACGACACCGAGCGGTTGCCGTGCTTCGCGACGCGCGCGCCGGCCGCCGCCGCGACGAACATCGACGCGGTCGAGATGTTGAACGTATGCGAGGCATCGCCGCCGGTGCCGACGATGTCGAGCAGCCCCGACGGGTCGGCGACCTCGACCTTGGTTGCGAACTCGCGCATCACCTGCGCAGCCGCGGCGATCTCGCCGATCGTCTCCTTCTTGACGCGCAGCCCCACGGTCAAGGCGGCGATCATCACCGGCGAGACCTCGCCGCTCATGATGCGCCGCATCAACGACAGCATCTCGTCGTGGAAGATCTCGCGATGCTCGATCGTGCGTTGCAACGCGTCCTGCAGCGTGATGGCCATGGCGTGGGAATCCGTTGGGAGCGCCCGACGCGGCACCGGTCGCCCGGACCGGCAGTTTAACCCGGATGTTTCGGCAGACCGGCCTCGCTTCGCGGCTTTCCTTCGCGGAGTCGGCCTGGGCTAAACGGTCGCGCCGAGGAAGTTTCCGAGCACCTTCATGCCGTGCTCGGTCAGGATCGCTTCCGGATGGAACTGCACCCCTTCGACCGGGAGCTCCCGGTGGCGCACCGCCATGATCTCGCCGTCCTCGGCGGTCGCCGTGACGTCGAGGACGGCCGGCAGGCTCGCCCGCTCGATCGCGAGCGAGTGATAGCGGGTCGCGCTGAACGGCGACGGCACCTCGTTGAACACGCCGCGCCCGTCGTGCACGATCGACGACAGCTTGCCATGCATGACCCGCTGCGCGCGGATGATCCGCGCGCCGAACGCCTGGCCGATCGCCTGGTGGCCGAGGCACACGCCGAGAATCGGGATCTTGCCGGCGAAGCGCCGGATCAGCGGCACCGAAACGCCCGCCTCGCTCGGCGTGCACGGACCCGGGGAGATGACGATGTGCGCCGGATGCAGCGCCTCGATCTCGTCGAGCGTGATCGCGTCGTTGCGCACGACCCTCACCGTCGCACCCAGCTCGCCCAGGTACTGGACGAGATTCCAGGTGAAGCTGTCGTAGTTGTCGAGCATCAGAAGCATGGCCGCTCATTCTAGCAACGCGCGCCCTGCACGGGGCTCGCGTCAGAGCTGCGGCCCGAGCAGCGAGACCGCGTGCTCCCACAACTTCTCCGTCCACGGGCGCGCCTCCCACTCGGCGAGCGTGATCCGGCGCGAGCGCGCCAGGTCCTGCTCGAAGACCCGGACCTGCTGCCTCGCGAACGCGGCGTCGTAGACGTTGAGGCTCTCCTCGTCGTTCAGCCGAAACGAGCGGTCGTCGAAGTTCGTCGATCCGGCGGACACGAGGAGGTCGTCCGCGACGAGCACCTTGCAGTGGTACATCGTGGGCTCGTACTCGTAGATCTCCACGCCGGCACGAAGCAGGTCGCCCCACATCGCGCGCGACGCCCGGCGCGCGAGCGCCGCGTCGGTGAATCGCCCGGGCGTGATCACGCGCATGCGCACGCCGCGCCGCACCGCCGCCACGATGGTGTCGCGCGCGAGGTCGTCCGGGAGGAAATACGCGCTCGACAGCTCGATCGAGCGCACGG
>DASURV010000037.1:0-2591 GCA_036375455.1 Casimicrobiaceae bacterium
AAAACGGTTGCAGGACGGATCGTTGCGGCATACATTGACAGAGCAATGATCCTCGCTTAGTGTGGGTGAAAGCGCTTTCACCGAAAGGCCGGCGAGCGTCGTCGATGGCGATCGAATACCTGAAGCGTGCCGGCAAGACGCCGGAAACCGAATCGGCCCATGCGCGAGCGGTCGCGGGCGAGATGCTCGCCGACATCGAGCGGCGCGGCGAAGCGGCGGTGCGCGAATACGCGGCGCGGCTCGACGGGTGGAGCGGACCGATTCCCGTTTCGCCCGAGACGATCGACCGGGTCACCCGCGACATCCCGGCGTCGATAAGGCGCGACATCGAGTTCGCGACCGAGCGGGTGCGCCGCTTCGCCGTCGCGCAACGCGAGTCGATCCGCGAGTTCGCGACCGAAATCGAGCCGGGCCTCGTGGCGGGCCAGCGGCTCGTGCCGGTGAACGTCGCCGGGTGCTATGTGCCAACGGGCCGGTACGCCCACATCGCATCGGCGTACATGAGCATCGCCACCGCGAAGGCGGCCGGCGTGCCCACCGTCGTCGCGTGCTCGACGCCGTATCAGGGCGCGGGCATCCATCCGCACGTGCTCTACGCGATGCAGGTCGCCGGCGCCGACGTCATCCTGACACTGGGCGGTGTGCAGGCGATCGCCGCGATGGCGTACGGGCTGTTCGGCGGCAAGCCGGCCGACATCGTCGTCGGCCCGGGCAACAAGTTCGTCGCGGAAGCGAAGCGGCTGCTCTTCGGCCGGGTCGGCATCGACGTCTTCGCCGGGCCCTCGGAGATCGCGGTCATCGCCGACGACAGCGCCGATCCGGCGACCGTCGCGGCGGATCTCGTCGGCCAGGCCGAGCATGGTCACGAGTCGCCCGCATGGCTCGTCACCACGTCGCGCGCGCTCGCCGTAGACGTGATGCGCCGCATGCCGATGCTGATCGAGCGGCTTCCGCCGACGGCGCGCGACGCGGCCGGCGCCGCCTGGCGCGACTACGGCGAGGTCGTGCTCTGCGATTCGCGCGAGGACGCGGCCGCGGCCTCGGACCGGTACGCGCCGGAGCACCTGGAGGTGCATGCGCGCGATCTCGACGGGTGGCTCGCGCGCCTCACCTGCTACGGGTCGCTCTTCCTCGGCGAGGAGACGACGGTCGCGTTCGGCGACAAGGCCTCCGGGCCGAACCACATCCTGCCGACGAAGGGCGCCGCGCGCTACTCGGGCGGCCTGTCGGTGCACAAGTTCCTGAAGCCGCTCACCTGGCAGCGGATGACGCGCGAGGCGACGAAGGAAATCGCGCAGGTGTCGGCGAGGATCTCCCGCCTCGAGGGCATGGAGGCCCACGCGCGCACGGCCGACCGGCGGCTCGACAAGTACTTCCCCGCAGAGCGGTTCGACCGCGGCGAGCCGGTGCGCTCGTGACTACGATGCAAGCGTGGGGGGATCATGCGAGCATCGCCTCGCTGTTCTCGCTCGCCGGGCGCGTCGCGCTCGTCACCGGCGCGAGCAGCGGCATCGGCCGCGCGATCGCGCAGGCGCTCGCCGAAGCTGGCGCGAGCCTCGTGCTGGTTGCCCGGCGCAGGGCGGAGCTCGAGGCGGCGCGCGATGCGATCGTCGGCCGCGGCGGCCGGGCGCAAACGCTCCCCTGCGACCTCGCCGAGCGAAGCGCGATCGACGCCTGCGCGGAGGAGGCGCCGCGGTTCTTCGGCGCCCCGGACATCGTCGTCAACTGCGCGGGCGTCAACATCCGCAAGCCGATGCTCGAGATCACGCGCGAGGACTGGGACCGCACGATGCGCCTCAACCTCGACGCGCCGTTCTTCCTGTCGCAGCGCCTCGCGCCGGCGATGATCGAGCGCGGCTGGGGTCGCATCGTCAACATCGCGTCGCTGCAGTCGGTGCGCGCGTTCGCCAACAGCGGCGCGTACGGCGCATCGAAGGGCGGCGTGATGCAATTGACGCGGGCACAGGCCGAGGCGTGGTCGGGAAGGGGCGTCAACGCCAACGCGATCGCGCCCGGCTTCTTCGCCACGCCGCTCACCGCCGCCGTCGCCTCCGATCCGATGAAGTGGCAGGCCAACGCCGCGCGCACGTTCATCGGCCGCAACGGGGAGCTGCCCGATCTTGCCGGCACCACCGTCTACCTCGCGAGCCGCGCATCGGACTACGTGACGGGCCAGACGATCTTCGTCGACGGCGGGCTCTCGGCCGGATGAGGTCAAGCGGCGTTCCTTCCCGCTCGCCCCTCGCCCCTCGCCTTGTATGAAAGCGCTCGTCTACACCGCACCCGACGAGGTCACCTACCGCGACGAGCCCGAGCCCGCGCCTGCCGCCGGCGAAGTGCTGATCCGCGTCGACGCGGTCGGCATCTGCGGGTCGGACATGCACGCGTATCACGGTCATGATCCGCGCCGCGTGCCGCCGCTGATCCTCGGCCACGAGCTCGCCGGGCAGATCCTCGCAGGCCCCGGCGCCGGCCGCCGCGTCACCGTCAACCCCCTGATCACGTGCGGGGCCTGCGAGTACTGCAGGCAGGGGCGCGACAACCTGTGCGCGAATCGCACGATGATCGGCATGACGCGCGCGGGCGGATTC
>DASURV010000038.1:0-27336 GCA_036375455.1 Casimicrobiaceae bacterium
GGGCGTTCTGGGCGTTGCCCTATGGGCACTGTCCGCGACGGGCGCCGAAGCGGCGGTGTGCAAGCTGCGCAGCTCGAGCGGCACCTGCCTGTATTGGTCGGGAAGCGTCGAGGGCAACCTCATCACCGATACTACGGTCCATAAGGGAGATACGGCAGCGGTGACGGCGACACCGATCTACTTGTCGGGCGCCGGCCAAACCTCCCCGAGCGGAATGATCCTGTGCAAGAACCAGGGCAACAACGTGTCGCCTGGAATACAGGCGGTATTCGTCAGCACCGGATACAACATCGTTCAGACGGGTACTTCGTCGAGCTTCACGAAGAACGGAAGCATCACCACCACTACGGTCATCGCGAATCAGGCCGATCAACAGGCTCTCAGCGACTTGGCAGCGCAATGGTGCCCAAACGGCAACTGGAAGATCGTCGATACCGTGCCGTGCAGCGCATCGATCGCGTCGTCGATCGCCGATGAATCGGCCACTTTTGCATGCACGCTCGATTATCCGCCGACCAGCTCGTGCCAGACGCTGCAATGGACGATAACGGGCAAGGGGTCCGCGAGCTTCGAGCGTCGGCAATACAACGCGATCGATCCGGGTACCCAGTTGGGCACCGCCAACGCGTGCGGAACCCAGTGACCAGGGCGATCGTGGGAGGCTTGCCGGGCAATTCCGAGCCCTCGGGACGGTGACGCCCGGTTGATGACGCGCAGCCGGCGCCGCGGCCATTGGACCGGTCGCGGCGCTTTCGCTTCTGAAGCAATGAGGCGCACGCCTACGCGCATTCGGGTTTCGCTCGCTCGATCGGCAAGTTCTGCCCTCCAGCAGATGCACGTCGTTGAGGGCGGCCGTCTGTTTCGCGGCCCCGTCGCGCCTCATGTTCGAGGGCCGGCGACGTTAATCCGCATTCCACGCGATCCGCGGCCAGAGCGATGCCTTCTCTCGATGCATTCCTTCCGCGCATTCGCCTTGGCGGGCGCGGCCGGCGCGGCACGCCTCTGATCCCGTTGCGATGGCTGCGCAAGCGCGGCGGCTCGCAGCGCCCGAAGCTGCCGAAGCTGCTCCGCCGCCTCCTCAACCCGACCACCCTCACGGTCGGCACGATCGCGCTGGTGGTCCTGCTGTTCGTCGTCGGCACGCCCGTGCTCGACGTCATCGAGCTCAACCTCCTTGACCTGCGCTTCCGCACCCGCGGGCCGATCAAGCCGCTACCGACGGTCGTGCTGGCGGCGATCGACGAGCGGAGCCTCGCCGTCGAGGGACGCTGGCCGTGGCGCCGCTCGACGATCGCCAAGCTGGTCGACAAGCTGTCGGACGACGGCGCGCACACGATCTGCTTCGACGTCCAGTTCGCCGAGCCCGACGACAACGCCGACCTCGCCCTCGTCGACGCGCTGACGCGCAAGGTCGACTCGCTCGACATCAAGGACGTGCGGCTGACGCAGTACCTGCTGCAGCAGCAGACGGAAGCGGACAACGACCAGATCCTCGCGAAGGCGCTCAAGCGCTCGAAGGCGCCGGTCGTGCTCGGCTACTTCTTCCACATGCGCGCCAAGGACAGCGGCCTCGACCTGCGGCCGGACGAGGTGGCGAGCCGCTACCAGCAGATCGCCGGCTCGAAATACCCGCTCGTCTACTACAAGAACCCCAACCTCGCGGTGCCGTTCATCAAGGCGTACGCACCGCAGAACAACCTGCCGCTGCTGACGCGCGCTGCCGCGTCGTCGGGCTACTTCAGCGTCGCCACCGACGCCGACGGGACCGTGCGGTGGATGCCACTCGTGATCCAGGGGGGCGACGAGCTCTTTCCGTCGCTATCGGTGATGTGTGCCTGGCACCACCTCGGCGAGCCGCCGCTCTCCGTGCGCATCGGCGAGAACGGCGTGAACGGCGTGCAGATCGGCGACCGGCTGATGCCGACCGACGAGAACGGGCAGATGCTGATCAACTACCGCGGCCCGGCGCATACGTTCCAGCACTACTCGATCAGCGACATCCTGCTCGACAACCTGCCGAAGGGCACGTTCCTCAACAAGATCGTCATCGTCGGCGCCACTGCCATCGGCATCGGCGACCTGCGCAGCACGCCGTTCGGGCACGTCTTCCCGGGCCCCGAGGTGCACGCGAACGTCATCGACAACATGCTGGCGGGCGACTTCATCGAGCGCCCGCACTGGTCGGGAATCTTCGACGTGTTCGCGATCCTCGTTCTCGGCGCGACGATGGGCGTGGCGCTGCCGCGGATGAGCGCGATCAAGGGCTTCATCTTCGCGACGCTGCTCGTCGCCGTCTACGTCTCGATCACGCACTTCCTGTTCGTGCACGACCGGGTGTGGCTCAACATGGTCTACCCGATCCTCGCGCTCGCGGCGACGTACACGGTGCTGACCGTCTACCGCTACGTCTCCGAGGAGCGCGAGCGCAAGCGGATCAAGGAGACGTTCAAGCAGTACGTCTCGGCGGACGTGATCGAGGAGGCGCTGAAGGACCCCGAGCACCTGCGCATCGGCGGCCAGGAGAAGCTACTGACGGTGCTGTTCAGCGACCTCGCCGGCTTCACCGCCTTCTCGGAGGGCCACACGCCGAGCCAGGTGATCGACATCCTGAGCGAGTACCACGACCGGATGACCGAGCGGCTGTTCGAGCACCAGGGAACGCTGATCGGCTACATCGGCGACGAGCTGATCGCGCTCTGGGGCGCGCCGGTCGAGCAGAAGGACCAGGCGCAGCGCGCGTGCGCTGCGGCGCTCGCGATGCTCGCCCAGCGCAACGCACTCGGCGACGAATGGGTGAAGATGGGCCGCCCGCGGCTTCGTGCGCGCACCGGCATCAACACCGGCACGATGCTCGTCGGCAACATCGGCTCCAAGTACCGCTTCACCTACAGCGTGCTGGGCGACCACGTCAACCTGGCCTCGCGCCTCGAGCAGATCAACAAGGTGTACGGGACCGAGATCATCGTCGGCGAGGACACGGCGCGGCTCGTGTCGTCGTCGTTCGTCATGCGCCGGCTCGACGTGGTGCGGGTCGTGGGCCGCAAGCAGGCGCTCGGCATCTTCGAGCTCATTGCGGCGGCCGGAGCGGCGTTGGCGCCCGAGCAGGAGAAGATGCTGCGCCTCTACGCCGGGGCGCTCGATGCGTATCGCGAGCGTCGCTTCGAGGAAGCCCTCGCGGCGTTTGGCGAATGCCGCGTGCTCCGTCCGACCGACGGCCCGTCGCGGCTCATGATCGACCGCTGCCGCCTCTACCAGCAGAGCCCGCCGCCCGAGAGCTGGGACGGCGCGTTCGAGCACGTCACGAAGTCGTAGGGATCGACTCGATATCTCGCCGGATATCATTCTTGCGAAGTCGAGCGACCTGAGCTTTGATGCCCAGCCAAGTCGAAGTTCTCGAAGCCGGCTACTCCAAGGTTAGGGTGCTCCTCGGCGGCGGGACTAGCCTGCTCGGGTGCTTCTGGCTAGAATGTAGCCAGAATGCCGTTCGATATCGTATTGGCACCCGAGGCTATCGAGGACCTTCGTGATCTGCCCGCCTCGGACAGAGCCATGCTCAAGGCGGCATTGGAGACGCATCTGCGTCACGCACCGACTAAGGTGAGTCGCAGCCGCATCAAGCGATTGCGAGGACTATCGCGGCCGCAATATCGCTTGCGGGTCGGGGATATTCGGATCTTCTACGACGTTGCGGAACAGACCGTCGAAGTTCTCGCGATCATGCGCAAATCGGAGACATCATCATGGCTAGCGAAACTCGGAAGTCCCGAGTAAGGGAAGTTCCCCTGTCCGAGGTGAAGGACGACCTATCCCGCTACCTCCGCGAGGCGGCATCTCACGAAATCTTGATCACCCGCCACGGCAAGCCTGCTGGTGTGCTCATCGGGTTTGCCTCGGAGGATGACTGGTTTGATTACCGGTTCGAGAACGATCCACGCTTCCTTGAGCGCATTGCCGCTGCTCGGGAGAGCCTACGCCGCGGTAAGGGCGTCGCACTGGAGGATGTCGATTTCGAAGCGCCCTAAAGGCTGCGCGAGCCGGCTGACGCGACACTACCGTCCATTGGTTCCTTGCCAAGCGAGGTTGTTGTAGCTACAATAACTTATGCGCATCACCTTCGACCCGGCGAAGCGCACGCGCACCCTCGCCGAGCGAGGCTTGGATTTTGAAGACGCCGCAATCGTTTTCGAAGGCGTGACGGTCGAGGTCGAGGACACGCGCAGGAATTATGGCGAACCGCGGATCATCTGCTATGGATTGCTGTCCGGGCGGCTGGTCGTAGTCGGTTATACTCGGCGCGGCGCGGCACGTATTCAGCATGCGAAAGGCCAACGAACGTGAGAAAGCCCGTCTCGCGCCGTACTTTGAAGTCTGATCTTGCCAAGGTCGACCGACACTCTATTCGACCTCACGAATACAAAGAACTGCCCGAACTCACCGAGAAAGCTCTGTCTCGCGCGGTTGTGAATAAGGGCGGGCGGCCCCGGTCGGCGAATCCCCGCAAACTCATCTCGATTCGGCTGCCCGTGGATGTCATCGAGCGCTGGAAAGCGACGGGTCCGGGTTGGCAGACGCGCATCGCGGAGCGTCTCAGCAGAGTGCGTTGAGCGGTGCAGCCGTTAGGTTCCTCAGGCGGCGACGTCGTCATCGAGCGCTTCAAGCTGCTCTCCGAGAAGACGGGCAAGGGTTATCAAACTCTCGTCAACGAGGCGCTGCGTACGCATCTGGGGATTGACGAAGCACCGCTTACTGCCTCCGCACTACGCCGAATTCTCCGCGAGGAGCTCGCACAACATAGCTAATTCAGAAATGCGCCAACGCGCTCAGTGCGACGCGAGATAGGCGCCGACGCGCGGCCCCTCCCGCGCGCGGAGCCGGCTGCAGAGTTCGATCGCTTCGAGCGCCTGGGCGAGATTGCGCTCGGCGCCCGGGTAGTGCGCGGCCCGCGGCCGCCAGAAAGCCTCGACGGTCCGCCGCTCGTCGTCACTGCACAATGACGCGGCGTAGGCCGGCCACGCGCCCGGCGCGTCGCGATCGACGCGCGCGGCCAGAGCGTCGAAATGCGCGACGATGAAGTCATGGCCCTCGCGGCTCGGCGGCGACTGATCGCGGGTCAGACTGAGAGCCGTCATCGCCTCGCGGATGTCGACGCCCGGATCGAGCAGCAATTCGAGGCCGCGGCGGGCAAGCACGGGATCGCCGAACGAGAACAGCGCGACCATCAGCTTGCGCCGGTCGAGACGATCCGACGTGGCGCGAGCCTCGCGCAGCATCGCCTCGAACAGTGCCGCGTCGCCCGTGCGCGCGGCGACGATCAGCACGGCGTCCGCGAGTCCCCGATCGACCGCGTTGCGGTCGGCGATCCAGGCGCGCGCGAGCCGGCGGGCCTGCGCGGCGAGACGTGGATGCTCGGGGGCCGCGAAGCGCAGCAGCGTCCGGCGCAGCAACTGGTCGTCGTCGCTCTCGCCGCGGCGCGGCGCGAACCCCAGCGCCCGTGCGCGCGGCCCGAACACGCGGCGGATGAACGACGCGAACCGATCGCGCCCGTCGTCGGCCACGAGCTTGTCGCGCACGAAGGCGGCGAGCTCGATCGCCGCGACCAGCACATGACGATCGGCGGAGCGCGCGCCCAGGCGCACCCAGTCGAGAGCTTCACCCGCGTCGACCGAGCCGGCGCGCACGAGCGGGCGCAGATCGTAAAGCAGGCTCGCGTATTCCGCGGGCGTGAGCACGTTGCGCTGCGCCTTGAGGCGCGCGAGCAAGGGTCCGCGATAGTCCGGCACGTAATAGCCGCTGCCGCCGGCGTTGGCGAAGACGAACGCGGGACATGCGTTCTGCAGCTCCAGCGTGCCCGCCGCGCCGGTGAGCAGCGTGCACGCGTTCCTCGTGGAAGCAGCGCTTCCATAACGGACGCACACCGGAACCTGCCACCGCTGCGCACCCGACGGCTCGCCGAGCGGCGCGTGCCGGCCCTGCGACAGGCGCAGGCGCGCGCCCTGCTCCGAGCAGTCGAGCTCGACGCCGACCTGCGGCACGCCGTTCTGGTCGAGGAACGTCGCAAAGGCGGGCGCGACGGCACGTCCGATCGCGGCCGACAGCGCCCCGAGGAAGTCGTCCACGGTCGCGCTGCCGTAGCGGTGCTGGCCGAGATAACTGCGCACCCCGGCGCGAAACGGCACCTCGCCGATCCAGCGCTCGAACATCCCGATGACGGTCGCGCCCTTTTGGTAGGT
The DNA here is from genome assembly GCA_036375455.1 of Casimicrobiaceae bacterium. GTDB lineage: Bacteria > Pseudomonadota > Gammaproteobacteria > Burkholderiales > Casimicrobiaceae > VBCG01. The sequence continues at coordinate 6,231 of DASURV010000038.1, forward strand.
GATCGCGTCGAACGCGTTGAAGATGTCGCCGCGCGATGCGATCGGCTCGCGGATGCGGCGCGCCGCGGCGAGCGAATCGGCTTCGATCGCGTCGGCGCGCGCGTGCACGCGCTGCCCGCCGCGCTCGTATGCGGGCTGCCAGGCGTCGACCATCTTCTCGGCGAACCAGGTCGCGAACGCCTCGTTCAGCCACAGGTCGTCCCACCAGGCCATCGTCACCAGGTTGCCGAACCACTGATGCGCCATCTCGTGCGCGCCGACGTTCGCCGCCGCATGGCGAAACGGCGGCGTCGCGGCGCCCGGCTCGAGCAGGATCGGCGCCCCGTACGTGATGAGGCCGGCGTTTTCCATCGCGAAGCGCACGGTGAGCGGAATCGCGATCTGGTCGAGCTTCGCGAACGGATAGGGAAGGCCGAACCAGCGCTCCTCGTGCCCGAAGAGCTGCGGGAACGCATGCGCGGCGAAGCCGAGTTGCGCCGCATGAGCGCGGGGCGCGATCAAACGCAGCGGCGTGGCCCGGCTCCCCGCCCGTCCCAGGTCCACGACGTCCCACGGTCCCACGGCGAAGGCGATCAGGTACGACGGCAGCGGTTCGGTCGGCGCGAACCGCACGACCTTCATGCCGTCGCCGGCGATCGTCTCCGAGGCGACCGGCGTGTTCGACACGGCCGTCGCGCCGCGCGGCACGCGCAGCGTGAGCTGCCACGGGACCTTGAATCCTGGCTCGTCGAAGCAGGGAAACGCCTGCCGCGCGGCGGTCGCCTCGAATTGCGTCATCGTGTACCAGTCGCCGCCGTCCTCCAGCGTGAAGATGCCGCGCGTGGAATTGCGGTTCTGCTCGGCGTCGAACGCCAGCGTCAGGCGGTGGGCGCCCGCGGGCAGCGGCGGATCGAACGCGAGACCGACGAACTGGTCGTTGCCCGGCAGGAGCGTCGTGCGCGTTTCGGCGGCGTCGACGCTCGCCCGGGAGATCGACAGCGACACGGCGTTGAGCCACAGCACCGGATGCGCGCGATCCAGCCGGACGTCGATCGCGATCTCGCCGGAGGCCTTGGCTTCGCCGGGGACGACCGTCATCGTGAGCGCATAGCGCGTGGGACGCGCGCCTTCGGGCACACGCAATGCCGGCACCTCGGCGCCGCGGTCGACCGGCGTCTGCGCCGACACCGCGACGGGCCCCGCCAGAGCATGCACCGCGAGCGCCGCGATCCACGCGACGCGTCGCATGCGCGCAACGCCCACGGCCCCCGACGCGGTCAATCGCGCCTCAGGCCCACAGCATCAGTCCCGTCTCGAACGGGTGCGCCAGCGCCTCGTGATACGGATAGGCACGGATCGCATAGTCGAGCTGACCGCAGAGCTCGGGCGACAGCTCCAGCGTGAACAGGCGCTCGCCGTCGTCCCGGTTCGATCCGGGTGCCAGGCGATACGAGCGTCGCTCCTCGCTCGTCTCGCCGACCACGCGCGACATCAGCACCTCGACGACGACGTCGCCCGGCTCGAGGCCGTTCAGGCGCACGGCGACCTGCAACGACACGGTTTCGCCGAAGCTGATGCGCCGCACCGGCGTGTCGAGCCGGCGAACCTCGACGCCGGGCCAGGCGGCGCGAACGCGCGCCTTCCACGCGGCAACCGACGTTGCCAGCGCATAGCCGTTTTCCGCGTACCGGTGCCCGAGTTGCGACGCCGGGAGGTAGCAGTTGGCGACGTATTCGCCGATCATCCGCGCCGCGTTGAAGCGCGGCAGGATGCTCGCGATCGACCGCTTGGCGAGCGCGACCCAGTCGGGCGAGTAACCCATGTTGCCGCGGCTGTAGTACAGCGGAACGACGCTATCCTGGAGGATCTCGTAGAGGGTCTGCGCCTCCTCGTCGTCGCGCCGGGCGGGATCGAGCCTCGACGACGCGGGCTTGATCGCCCAGCCGTTGTCGCCCTCGTAGCCCTCGCCCCACCAGCCGTCGAGCACCGACAGGTTGATGACGCCGTTCATCGCGGCCTTCATCCCCGACGTGCCGGACGCTTCGAGCGGATAGACCGGGTTGTTGAGCCAGACGTCGGCGCCGCAGACCATGCGCCGCCCGAGACGGATGTCGTAGCCCTCGACGAGGAGGATCCTGCCCTCGAAATCCGGCATCCGGGCGACCTCGTGCACGCGGCGAAGGTCGCCCATGCCCGGTCCGTCGGCCGGATGCGCCTTGCCCGCGAACAGGAACACGACCGGCCGCTCCGGGTCGGACACGATGTCGCGCAGCCGCGGGAGATCATTGAACAGCAGCGTCGCGCGCTTGTACTGCGCGAACCGCCGGCCGAAGCCGATCGTCAGCACGTTCGGATTGGCGGGATCGACCCACTTGAGCAGGCGATCGAGATGCGCCTCGCTGCCGCCGTTGCGCAGGTGCTGGATGCGCACGCGGTGGCGCACCAGGTGCAGGAGCTGCGCCTTGAGCTGCTGCCGCACGCTCCAGAACAGGTGATCGGGGATCGCATCGAGGCCCTTGCGCAGGCTCGGGCCGAACTGGCGCGGGCTCGCCGCGAACTCCATGAAGCGATCGAAGATGAGCTGCATCTCCGGGGCGAGGAACGTCGGCGTGTGGACGCCGTTGGTGATCGACGTCACCGGGTTCTCGTCGGAGGGAATCTGCGGCCACAGATCGCGCAGCATCCGCTGGGTGACGTCGCCGTGGATGCGGCTCACGCCGTTGTGGAAGCGCGAGCCGCGCACGGCGAGCGACGTCATGTCGAACTCGCCGCCGTTCGCGGCGCCTCCGAGCGCCAGCAGGTCGTTGTCGCTCGCGCGCGTTTCCCGCAGGAGCGTCGTGAAGTAGTTGCGGACCATCCCGGCGTCGAAGCGATCGTGCCCCGCCGGAACCGGCGTGTGCGACGTGAAGACGGTATTCGACGCCACCGCCTCGAGCGCCGCAGGGAAAGCGATCCCCTCCTGCACCTTGCGCCGGATGCGCTCGAGAATCAGGAACGCCGCGTGACCCTCGTTGATGTGCCACACGGCGGGCTTGAGGCCCATCGCCTGCAGCGCGCGCACGCCGCCCATGCCGAGCACGATCTCCTGCTCGATGCGCGTCACGCGGTCGCCGCCGTAGAGGCGATGGGTGATCCGCCGGTCGGCCTCGCTGTTCTCCGCGAGGTCGCTGTCGAGCAGATACAGCGTCACGTGCCCCACCTGCACCTGGCACACGCGCACGCGGATCTGGCGCTCGGCCAGATCGACCGGCACGAGCAGCGGCTTGCCGTCGTCGCTCAGCACGGGCGTCACCGGCAGATCGTCGAAATCCGCGTCGTTGTAGGCGGCGTGCTGGTTGCCCTCGCTGTCGATCGTCTGCGAGAAGTAGCCCTGGCGATAGAGCAGACCGACGCCGACGAACGACAGCTTCATGTCGCTCGCCGCCTTGCAGTGGTCGCCGGCGAGGATGCCGAGGCCGCCCGAATAGATGGGAAGGCTTTCGTGGAAGCCGAACTCGGCACAGAAGTAGGCGACGAGGTCGCTCGGGCGAAGCTGCTCGGTCGCTTCGGGCCGGCGCGGTTCGCCGTGATACGTGTCGTAGGCCGACAGCACGCGATTGAAGCGATCCATGTAGGTCGGATCGTCGACCGCGTCGACGAGCCGCTGCTCGTCGACGCGGTTCAGGAACGCCTTCGGACTGTGGCCGACGTCGTCCCACAATCGCGGATTGAGATGCGCGAAGACGTAGCGCGTCGGCCGATCCCACGTGTACCAGAGATTGTTCGCGAGCTCGGTCAGGCGCGTGAGCCGCCGCGGAATGTTGGGACGTACCTCGAGAACGTAACGGGTGCCCGGCAAGTCGGCCATCGATTCGGCTCCGCGCGATCAGCGGCCGACAGCATACATCGCGTCGGTCCGCCCGTGCTCGGCGAGCGGGGGCCGTCCGATCGCCGGCTTTGCGACTACCGCGTTGCGGCGACGGCGGCCGCCGCGCGCGCGTAGACTTCGGCGTAGCTGCGCGCGGAGCGGGTCCAGCTAAAGTCGCGCGCCATCGCGTTTTGCTGCAACGCGCGCCAGGTTTCCGGCACGCGCAGCAACGTCGCGGCCCGCAGCGCGGCGGCAAGCAGCGCATCGGCGCTCGCCTCGTCGAAGACCAATCCGGTCGCTGTGCCGCTCGCCAGCGTTGCGGGGGTGGCATCGACGACGGTATCGGCGAGGCCTCCGGTGCGGCGCACGATCGGCGGGGTCCCGTAGCGCTGGCTGAACATCTGGTTCATGCCGCAGGGCTCGAAGCGTGACGGCATCAGGAACGCGTCGGCGCCCGCCTCGATGCGATGCGCGAGCGCGTTGTCGAAGCCGAGACGCGCGGCGATCCGGTCGCGATGCTGCTCGGCGAGCCGCACGAAACGCTGCTCGAGCGCGGCGTCGCCGCTCCCGAGCACGACCAGTTGCGCCGGGGCGTCGATCAGGCGCTCCGCGATGTCGGCGACGAGGTCGATGCCCTTCTGCGGCACGAGGCGGCTTACCACGCCGAAGAGCGGCCCGGAGCGCGATGCGGCAAGTCCGAGCTCCGCCTGCAGCGCCGTGCGGTTGGCGGCCTTGGCGTCGAGGCTCCCCGCGTCGTAGCGCTGCGCGATCAGCGGATCGTGCGCGGGATCCCACTCCTCGGTGTCGATGCCGTTCAGCACGCCGAAAAGGGCATCGCCGCGCGCACGCAACAGGCCGTCGAGCCCGAACCCGAGCGGACCCGTCTGGATTTCACGGGCATAGGTCGGACTCACCGTCGTGATCGCGTCGGCGAACCGCAGACCGGCCTTGAGGAACGAGAGCGACCCGTGGAACTCGACGCCCTCCGGTGTGAAGCTCGCGGCAGGAAGCTCGAGCCGCGCGACCCACGTCGGCGGGAAGATGCCCTGGTAGGCGAGGTTGTGCACGGTCATCACGCTCGGGCAGGCGCGTAGCGCCGGCGCTTGCATGCGCAGGTACGCGGGCGCGAGCGCGGCGTGCCAATCGTGGCAGTGGACGACGTCGGGCCGCCAGCCGAGCGGGCTTGCATCCGACGCGAGCAGCGCGGCGACCTTCGACAGCAGGCCGAAGCGTTCGGGGTTGTCGGGCCAGTCGGCGCCGGCCGGGTCCTGATACGGACCGCCCGGCCGATCGTAGAGCCACGGATGATCGACGACGATCAGCGGCACGCCGCTCGGCAGCTCCGCCTCGACGAGCCGCGTGGTCCCGGCGTGCGCCAGCGCCGTGATCGTTCGCCCCTGGGCGCCGCGCGCGCCCGTCGCGTCGAGCACCACCGGATAGCCCGGGAGCAGCACGCGCACGTCGAATCCGAGCCGCTGCAGCGCGACGGGAAGCGCCCCGCTGACGTCGCCGAGTCCGCCCGTCTTGATCAGCGGCGCGCATTCGGCGGTGGCGAAGAGGACCCGCGACGCGATCTCGGCCATTTCCGGATCAGGCGCCGCTCATTCGAAGTACGCCTTGCGCACGTACTGGTCGAGCATCCGCTCGGTATTGAAGAACGAGCCGTTCAGCGCGATCGCATGGCGCATGATGTCGATGTAGCCTTCGCGACGGCCGTAGAACAGCGGCAGCACGGCGTGCTCGAGCTTGCCGTAGAGCGAGCGCGCGTCGGCGGCGCGATCGTCGTCGGTCTCGAACGCCACGTTGGCGCCGATCGCCCAGCCGGTGACGCCCTCGATGCAGCCCTCGCCCCACCATCCGTCGAGCACCGACAGCGACGGCACGCCGTTCAGAGCCGCCTTCATTCCGCTCGTTCCCGACGCTTCGAGCGGCGCTTGCGGGGTGTTGAGCCACAGGTCCGACCCGGCGGTGAGCAGGCGCGCAAGCCGCATGTCGTAGTCGGCTAGATAGACGAGGCGGATCGCCGGCGCGAGCCTTCCGCGCATCGCGACGACGCGGCGGATCAGCGCCTTGCCCGGCTCGTCGTGCGGATGCGCCTTGCCGGCGAAGACGAGCTGGAAGGCGCCGGCGCGCCCCGCGATCGCCTTGAGCCAGTCGGGATCGAAGAACAGCAGGTCGGCGCGCTTCCAAGTCGTCGCCCGGCGCGCGAAGCCGATCGTGAATGCCTCCTCGTCGAATCCGGCGCCCGTGGCCGCGTTGACGTGGTCGATCAGCGCGTGCTTCGCCGCCCGGTGCGCCTCCCAGACCTGCTGCCCCGGGATGCCGATCGCGTAGCGCAGGCTGCGGTTGTCCTCGCGCCAGCCCGGGATATGCCGATCGAGCAGCGCCTGGATCGGCGCCGACGCCCACGTCGCCGCGTGGACGCCGTTGGTGATCGAGTCGATCTTGCGCTCCCCGAACATGTGACGCGCCAGCTCGCCGTGCTTCTTCGCCACGCCGTTGATGTAGCGGCTGTTGTCGAGGGCGAGGTAGGTCATGTTGAGGCAGCCGTCGATGCAGAACTCCTGCGCTCGCGCGTCGAAATCGTGGCCGTAGCCGGTGATCACGCGCGCAACCAGCGACAACGGAAACTTGTCGTGCCCGGCCGCGACCGGCGTATGCGTCGTGAACACGCACATCGGCTTGATCGACTGCACGAGCTCCCAGGTGATCTCCCCGAGATTGCGCTCGCTGGCCGCCTCGTAGACGAGCTCCACCGTGAGCAGGCTCGCGTGCCCTTCGTTCATGTGGAAGCGATGCAGGCGCCGGTAACCGAGTGCGCGCAGCATTCGCACGCCGCCGATGCCGAGGACCACTTCCTGGCAGAGCCGCGTCCGCTCGTCGCCGCCGTACAGGTAGTCGGTGAGGCCGCGATCCGCCGCATCGTTCTCCGGCAGGTCGGCGTCGAGCAGGTACACGGGCACGACGTGTCCGCTCACGCCCTTCGCCTCGTAGCGCCAGGCGCGAAGCGCCACGGTGCGATGCTCGATCTCGACGCTGACCCGGGGCGGCATCTCGGCGAGCCGCTCGGCCACCGGCCACGTCAGCGGCTCTTCGGTCTGGTTCCCGGCCTCGTCGAGACGTTGGCGGAAATAGCCCTTCCGGTGCACGAGCGACACCGCGACGAGCGCGACGCCGAGGTCTGCCGCAGCCCGTATAGTGTCGCCGGCGAGGACACCCAAGCCACCCGCATAGGTCGGCATCGAATCCTCGAGGCCGATCTCCATCGAGAAGTACGCGACCATGCGGGCCGCGTCCTTCGTCTCGTTGTCGCTAGGTGCAACGGATGCCATGACCGGCGATTCTAGCCCGCACGCGCGCACGCCAGAGCGCCGATCCCTTGACGAGGATCAAGACCGCCGGCTCGCATGTATATGAGCATCATCGTCATGGGATGGATCTTGCTTGGCGCGCCCGCCGCCCCGCATCGACGACGAAAGTCTTCGTTGACAGCGATCGCGACGCGTTTCAGCATTGCCGATGCAACGCGCGACAGGCGTTGCGCACGAATGATGGAGGACAAGGCGATGGTGACGCAAACCGCAACGCCGCGGCGGCCCGGCAAGAGGAAGACGTATGCTCCGGCAGCCGCCCCGGCTGCCGAAGAATCGGGGACGACGATGGAGGAAACGGGCCATGCAATGGCCGCGTTTCTCGACCCCTCGACACGCCGGGAGATGGTGGAGCGTGCGGCGTATTTCCGAGCCGAGCGACGCGGTTTCGCCGAAGGATGCGCACTGCAGGACTGGCTCGAAGCCGAGGCGGAGATCGATGCGATGCTGACTCGATGACGCGCGCCGCCGTGCCCCGGCGCAGCTCGAACCATCGGGCATAGGGAACGGTCTTCACCAATATGTCGCCCTGCGCACGCGTTTGGAGCTAGGCGCCCGCCCGGCGGGCGCATCACCGCCATGCTGACGATGGAAACCGAGGCCGTACTCGCCGGAGGTTTGGCGCCGGGCGCCTCCGCCGGTCGCGCGCCCGACGCGCTCGCGCGCAGTTCGCTCGCGATCGTGCTCGCCGGGGGCCGCGGCAGCCGCCTCCAGCAGTTGACCGACTGGCGCGCCAAGCCCGCCGTCCCGTTCGCCGGAAAGTTCCGCATCATCGACTTCGCGCTGTCGAACTGCGTCAACTCGGGCATCCGCCGGATCGGCATCTGCACGCAGTACAAGGCGCAAAGCCTCATTCGGCACGTGCAGCGCGGCTGGAGCTTTCTCGACGGCCGGTTCCGCGAGTTCGTCGAGCTGCTGCCGGCGCAGCAGCGGATCGAGGCAACGTGGTATCGCGGCACCGCCGATGCGGTCTACCAGAATCTCGACATCCTGCGCCAGCACGCACCCGACTACGTCGTGGTGCTGGCGGGCGACCATGTCTACAAGATGGATTACCGGCGCGTGCTCGACGAGCACGTCGCGCGCAACGCGCAGATGACGATCGCGTGCGTCGACGTGCCGGCGAGCGAGGCACAGGGTCTCGGCGTGATGGCCGTCGACGCGCGGCGGCGCGTCATCGGGTTCCAGGAAAAGCCCGCTCATCCGACGCCGATTCCCGGACGCCCCGACCGCGTGCTCGCCAGCATGGGCATCTACGTGTTCGATGCCGCCGTCCTCTACGACGCGCTGCAGCGCGATGCCGGCGTCGCGGAGTCGAGCCACGACTTCGGCAGGGACCTGATTCCGGCGCTGCTCGCGTCGGGCGCACGGGTCTACGCCCACGACTTCGTCGACAGCTGCGTCAACATGCACGAGGGCGTGCCCTACTGGCGCGACGTCGGCACGATCGACGCGTACTGGGAGGCGAACATCCGGCTGACGGACGTCGTCCCGGACCTCAACCTGTACGACGAGAACTGGCCGATCTGGACCCATCAGGAGCAGTTGCCGCCGGCCAAGTTCGTGTTCGACGAGGACGACCGCCGGGGTGTGGCGATCGATTCGCTGATCAGCGGCGGCTGCATCATCAGCGGTGCGCGGGTGCGGCGCTCGCTGCTCTTCTCCAATGTGCGCGTGCATGATCGCACGACGATCGACGACTCCGTGATCCTGCCGGACGTCGAGATCGGTCCGAACGCGATCCTGCGGCGCACCGTCGTCGACAAGTATTGCCGCATTCCGCGGGGCCTGCGCGTCGGCCTCGATCCCGACGAGGACCGCAGGCGCTTCCACGTCACCGAACGCGGCGTGACGTTGATCATTCCCGAAATGCTCGGGCAAAGAATGCATCACCATCGCTGACGCCCGACATGTCGGCCGTGGCGTCCGCCCCGAAACGCGTCGACCTGGTGCTGATGTGGCACATGCACCAGCCCGACTACCGCGACCACGCGACCGGCGAGTTCCGGCTGCCCTGGGTGTACCTGCATGCGCTCAAGGACTACACCGACATGGCGGCGCACCTCGAGCGGCACCCGCGGATGCGGGCCGTCGTCAACTTCGCACCGGTGCTGCTCGACCAGCTCGAGGACTACGCCGACCAGTTCGCGTCGAACCGCATACGCGACCGCCTGCTGCGCATGCTCGGACGCGACGAGACGGAGCCGCTCGCCGCGGGTGACCGCGCATTCATCCTCGAGCGCTGCTTCGAGGCGAACCACGAGCGCATCATCCGGGCCTTTCCCGCGTATCGCGCCCTGCTCGGCATCTTCACGGAGGTCGAGCGGCACGGCGCGGACGCGCGCACCTACCTCTCCGACCAATACTTCCACGACCTGGTGACGTGGTATCACCTCGGCTGGACTGGCGAAAGCGTGCGCCGGGAAAGCGAGCACGCCGCGCGCCTGATCGCGAAGGGCGCGCATTTCACGCAGTCGGAGCGCAGCGCGCTGTTCGACGTCGTTGGCGCCGCGATCCGCGACGTGATCCCGCGCTGGGCGCGGCTCGGCCAGAGCGGCCGCGTCGAGCTGTCGACGACCCCGGAATATCACCCGCTCGCCCCGCTGCTGATCGACTTCGCGACCGCGCGCGAAGCGCTGCCGTCGTGCGTGATTCCGGCGGGGCGCTATCCGGGCGGACGCGAGCGCGTCGCCGCGCACATCGACGCGGCGCTCGCATCGCACGCGCGCCGCTTCGACCGGCCCGCCGGCGGCGTCTGGCCCGCCGAAGGTGGCATTTCGGAGGAGCTCGTGCAGATGCTCGCGGAGCGGCGCGTGCGCTGGACGGCGAGCGGCGGCCAGGTGCTGCGCAACAGCGTCGCCGCGAGCCGCGGGGTGCAAGCGGAGCTGCCGCCGCACCGCCCGTGGCACGTCCGCCGCGACACGTCGCTCACCTGCTTCTTTCGCGACGACTTCCTGTCCGACCGGATCGGATTCGAATACGCGAAGTGGAACGGCGACGACGCGGCCCGCGATCTGATCGCCGCGGTCGCGGGCATCGGCGCGGCAGCGACCGAAGGCGAGACGCCGCTCGTCAGCATCATCCTGGACGGGGAGAATTGCTGGGAGTATTACCCGTACAACGGGCACTACTTCCTCGACGCGCTCTATCACGGGCTGTCGGACCACGCGACGATACGGCCGACCACCTACACGGCCTGGCTCGACGAGCGCGCACGCGTCGACACGGACCCGGCGCGACGCCCGCTCGCCGCCGGAGCGCTCGAGCGCCTCGTCGCCGGAAGCTGGGTCGGCGGCAATTTCACGACGTGGATCGGCGCCCCCGAGAAGAATCACGCGTGGGAACTGCTGATCGCGGCCAAGGCACAATACGACCTCGCCCGCGCGCGCCTCCCCTCCGAGCGCCTGCCGCGCGCCGAGCGGCAGCTCGCCGCGTGCGAGGCGTCGGACTGGTTCTGGTGGCTCGCGAGCGCCAACCCCGCCGCGGCCGTCGCCGAGCTGGAGCATCTGTTCCGCATGCATCTGTCGCACCTCTACATCCTCCTCGGCGAAGCGCCGCCCGCGGCGCTCGCGCGCCCGATCGCGCGCGGCGGCGGCACGCCCGAAGCGGGAGGCACGATGCGGCGCGCAACCGAGCACGACGCCTGAAGGCCCGCGAACCGTGACTCCTCCGGTGTCGCTGCTCTTCGGGGTGCATGCGCATCAGCCGACGGACAACTTCGCGGAGGTCCTCGAGCGCGCCGACGCGCTGTGCTACCGGCCGTTCCTCGAGACCCTGGACGCGCATCCGCGATTCCGCTTCGCATTCCATTGCAGCGGACCGCTGTACGCGATCCTGTGCGAACGCTCTCCTGACGACATCCGCCTGCTCGAGCGGATGGTGGCACGGGGTCAGGTGGAACTGTTCGGAGGCGGCGACGCGGAGCCGCTGCTGGCGGCCATTCCGGAGCGCGACCGCCGCAGCCAGCTCCGCACGTTCTCCGACCGTCTCGAGGCGCGCTTCGGCGAGCGTCCCCGCGGCGCCTGGCTCACCGAGCGGGCGTGGGAGTCGACCGTCGTGTCCGCCCTCGCCGACTGCGGGATCGAGTACGTCACCGTCGACGATTATCACTTCCTGTGCACGGGGCGCGAGGCCGCCGAGCTCGACGGCTACTTCAGCACCGAGGAAGGCGGGCAGCGGCTCGATCTGTTCCCGATCTCCGAAGTGCTGCGCTACCGGATTCCATTCGCGCCGGCCGCCGACGTCGTCGCGTATCTCGAAAGCCTCGGGGATGCCGGTGGCGGCGCCGCCGCGATCTACTTCGACGACATCGAGAAATTCGGCATCTGGCCCGAGACCCACGAGTGGGTCTACGGGCGCCGCTGGCTCGCCGAGTTCCTCGACGGCGTGCTCGCCTCGAAGCGGATTGTGACGCAAACGTACCGCGAGTTCCGTGCCGCGCACCGCACGCGCGGCCTCGTCTACCTGCCGAGCACCGCCTACATCGAGATGAACGAATGGACGCTGCCGGCGAAGGCGGCGGCGCGCTATTCGGAGCTCGTGCAGCGCGAGCGCGACGGCGGTCGCTACGACGACGTCAAGCCGTTCGTGCGCGGCGGCATCTGGCGCAACTTCCTGTCGCGCTATCCGGAGGCGAACTGGCTGCACAAGCGAATGCTCGGGCTGTCGGCGCGCCTGCAGTCGATGCCCGACGCGCGCGACGACCCGGCGCTCGTGGCCCTGCTCCATGCCGCCCAGGCGAACGACGCCTACTGGCACGGGCTCTTCGGCGGACTGTACCTGCCGCACCTGCGCCGCGGCATCTACCGCGCGTTGCTCGCACTCGAGCAGGCGCTCGATCGCCTGCGCCCGCGTCCGGCGCGCGTGCTCGACGATCGCGATTGCGACGGCGTCGACGAGCTGTCGTTGTCGAATGCGGCGCTGCAGGCCGTCCTGCGCGACGACGGCCGCGGCACGATCGTCGAGCTCGACTCGTACGCGCTGCTGCAGAACTTCGGCGACACGCTGCGGCGTCACGCCGAGAGCTACCACCGCCTGATCGGCGCCGACGACCGCCGCGACGCGCCGGCCGAGGGCATCGCGTCGGCGCACGACCGCCTCGCCTATCGTCATCCGATCGACGCCGCGGACATCGTGCCCGATCCGCGCGGGCGTGCGCTCTTCGTCGACAGCTACGAAGCCGCCGGCGGCGCGACGACCTCGATCACCGGGTACGGGCTCGTCGACGATACCGGGGAAGCGCCCGCCGCACACTTTCGCGCGACGTTCGCCGGGATCGCCGCCGACAAGCGCGTCGCGCTGCGCGACAACCGCCTGCAGGTGTCCTACGTCGTGTCGGGCGGCCGGCCCGGGCGCTGGATCGTGGAGCTCGATCTCGCGATGCCAAGCTGCGATGGCATCGGGGGACGCTTCATCGCCGATGGGACGATCCGCGGCGGCTTCGGCGACGATCACGCGCTCGCCGGCGGTCGCGTCGTGCTCGACGACACGTTCCTCGGCGGTCGCGTCGAGGTCGCATGCACCCCGCCGGCGCAGATCGTCGCGCGGCCCTATCGCACGGTGTCGCAGTCCGAGCAGGGCTTCGAGAAGATCATGCAGTCCGTCACGCTGACGCTGTCGTGGCCGCTCGAAGCGGCCGAGGTGGCATTCGGCGTCGCCCTCGCGATCGAGCGCGGCAACGCGTAGTGCTTTCGATCTTCAAGCTGCTACTTCTACAAGCTCGCCTGAAGAGCTTGGGGGCGGGATAGGTTGACCGTCCTCCTTGAGCCCCTCCAGATGAAACTCGATCGCCTCGTGAATTGAAGCAAGAACCTCCTCGCGCGTATCGCCCACCGCAATGCACCCCGGAAGGTCGGGGACATACGCGCCGTACGACGTGGGGCCCTTTTCAACTACGACGAGGTAGCGCATCGCATCTACTCCGGCTTCTTCAGACCTGCCTGTTTCAAGGCACTGTTCAAGGTGCCCGCTGGAACGTCAATGCTCGGCTTGCCTGCCACAGTAACCGTGCCCGGCTTCATCCGGTGGCGGAACTGTCGATGACTGCCCTTGGTGCGAACCTGGAACCAGCCGTCGGCTTCGAGCAACGCGATGAGGTCCTTGACCTTTACGCGCCGTAGTCTATCGCGCCCGCCGCCGTTCGTTTGTCGGTGTCGATTCGGCGCCCCCATATCCCAGGCAGCGCGCAACACGGGGCGAGCGCGAGTCGGCCGCGAATTCCGTAACGGGTGGCGGCAACGAGCAAGGCCAAATCTTCGGCGAACGGACACAATCCGTACGGCAAGCCATGCGCCGGCGAAGGAGCCGCGTCCATCCTCCCATTGGTCGGATGGACCCCGTAGGAAACCACGTTGGCGGACGCCGAGCGCGCACGCCGTGTCGCCCGCTGCCAAACGCCATCTACCTGTCTCGCAAGTCGGCGAAGCACCAAACTTGCAGAGCCCCTCCCCGAGGTACCCCCGGCTTTGCGGTCAATCCGCGCTCGGCGGCCGCGACACCTCCGCCACCCAGCGCGCGGTCAGCTTTTCCTGGACGGCGTTCTGTTTCAGCCGCACGTCGAGCGCCGGAAAATCGACTTCGTCGAGCGCCTGGTCCTGGTTGAAGCAGGAGAACACGTAGCTCGTCCTGCCGGTCGCCGGGTCGTGATGCGGCTGCAGGCACTGCGCGCAGATTTCCTTCATCATGCATTGCATCGGCGAATTGATCGAGCCGATCGCCCGATGCCGCGGCGACAGGTACGGCGCCAGCACGTTGTGCCGCGCGGCGGCCACCGCCGCCATCATCTTGTCGGAGCCGATTGCGATGATCCGGTCGCACGCCTGCAGCGCGATCGTCGGCTCGCCGAGCCGGCCGCTCGCATACGCGCGCATCGCCTCGACGATGTTGCCCACGAACGCGCGGTCCTGCGGGCGCGTCGGCGTGAAGCCGGGCCCCTCGTCGCAGCACCAGATCACCGTGTCGGAGGCCGCCTCGATCTCCTCGATCTTGTAGCGGTCGGCCATGCGCCGGTAGCCGGCGAAATACAGCACCCTCGATCCCGCCTCGCGATACGCGCGCCCGATCGAGAACAGCACCGCATTGCCGAGGCCGCCGCCGACGAGCAGCACCGTCGCGCCACGCTCGATCTCCGTCGGCGTTCCCGTCGGCCCCATCAGCACGATCGGCTCGCCCGGCTTGAGCCTCGCGCAAAGATCCGACGACCCGCCCATTTCGAGCACGATCACCGACACGAGCCCGCGCTCGCGATCGACCCATGCGCCGGTGAGCGCCAATCCTTCCATCGCCAGGCGCGTGCCGCCGATGCGCGGCGCGAGCGCCTCGAAATTCTGCAGCCGATAGAACTGTCCCGGCCGGAAGCGCCGCGCGGCGGCGGGCGCATGCACGACGACCTCGACGATTGTCGGCGTCAGGCGCGCGACGCGCTCGACGCGCGCCCGCAGCAGGTCGTCGAGTTGCGCGAAGAAGTCCCGGTCGGAGCGCTGCTCCGCATTCACGCGCGCCAGCATTCGCGACACGATCGGGTAACCCTGCCGCGCACTCGCCATCGCCTTGACCACGTTGCCGAAGAACGACGGGTGGAGATCGCCGAAGAAGCTCACCGCCCTGCCGTCGTCGCGGATGCGCGTCAGCACCGCCGGTTGCGCAGGCTTCGCGAGACCGCGCAGCGGCCTGGCGGCGGAGCCGTCCTCGTGCAGCAGCTCGAAGTACTGCCCGTCGAGCGCGAACTGCCCCGGATCCTCGCGCGCGAGCACCGTGTTCGGCTGCGTGCCGGCCGCGACGAGAATCGTTCGCGCCGGCATCAGCTCGCGCCGCTGCTCGGCCCATCGGCCCTCGGCGTCGCGCCGCTGCACGGAAACGGTGAGGCCGATCGCATGGCCGGCCTCGTCGACCTCGACCGCGAGCGGCGTCAGGCCTTCCGCGAAGCGGATGCCCTCTTCGAGCGCCTTCTCGACTTCCTCGTGGTTGAGCGTGTACGAGGGGCTGTCGATCATCCGCTTGCGATAGGCGATCGTCGCCCCGCCCCACGCGCGGAGCAGCGTCGCGATCGCCGGCGGACGTTTCTCGGCCGCGGCGCGCGTCCGCTCGGCGCGGATCGCGCGCGCGTGCGACAGGAACTCCTCGGCGATCAGGAATTCGTGGTCGCTCCAGGCATTTTCGACCGCCGCGCGGCCGCCGCTCCGCACGAGCGCCTCGTAGCGGACGAGGAACTTCTCGACCTGCACCGGATAGTAGGCGAGCGCCTCGGTCGCGGTGTCGATCGCCGTGAGCCCCCCGCCGATGACGACGACCGGCAAGCGCACCTGCATGTTGGCGATCGATTCGTGCTTCGCCGCGCCGGTGAGCTGCAGCGCCATCAGGAAATCCGACGCGGTGCGCACGCCGTGCGCGAGCCCGTGCGGCAGGTCGAGCACGGTCGGACGGCCGGCGCCGGCCGCGAGCGCGACGTGATCGAAGCCGAGTGCGAACGCGTCCTCCGCGTCGAGCGTGCCGCCGAAGCGCACGCCGCCGTAGAGCGCATAGGTCGCGCGCCGCTCGAGCAGCAGCCGGATCACCTTCAGGAAGTTCTTGTCCCAGCGCACGGTGATGCCGTATTCGGCGACGCCGCCGAAGCCCGCCATCGTGCGCTCGTCGAGCGGCTCCGCCAGCGGCGCGAAGTCGCGGATCGGCACGAACGGCACGCGCTCGCCGCTCACGGTGACGCCCGAAAGCGCCGGATCGAGGGGCTCGATCTTGAGGCCGTCGATCGCCACGACCGTGTGCCCGTCGTTCAGGAGGTGATGCGCGAGCGTGAAGCCGGCCGGACCCTGCCCGACCACGAGCACGCGCTTGCCGCTCGGCGGCAGCGGCATCGGCCGGCGCAGGTCGAGCGGATTCCAGCGCGTGAGCAGCGAGTAGATCTCGAAGCCCCACGGCAGCGCGAGCACGTCCTTCAGGACGCGCGTTTCCGACTGCGGAATGTCGACCGGGTCCTGCTTCTGGTAGATGCAGGCCTTCATGCAGTCGTTGCAGATCCGGTGGCCGGTCGCCGCCACCATCGGGTTGTCGATGCAGATCATCGCGAGCGCGCCCACCGCCCAGCCTTCGGCACGCAGCTTGTGGAACTCGGAGATGCGCTCCTCGAGCGGGCAGCCGGCGAGCGTCACGCCGAACACCGACTTCTTGAACGGATTGACGAGCGGTGCCGTGCCGACTGCGGCGGCGTCCTCGCTCGCAGGTGCGCTCGCGCGAGCGCCCTTTTCCACCAGGCCCCGCGCGCACGAATCCTTGCCCTGCTCGTGGCACCAGATGCAGTAATGGGCTTGGTCGAGGCCGCCGACGAGATCGGTCCCCGCGTCGCTCAACGCGAAGCCGTCGCGACGCCGCAAGCCTTCCGCCGCGGGCCGTTGCAGGGCGTCGACGCCGTTCAGGGCCACCGGCTCGACCGGCACGAGTTGCAGCATGTCGAGCTTGCGCGGCGCGCGAAACAGCACGCCGCGCCGATGCGCGGCCTTCCCCTCGTGCGTGTGCGACGCCCACGCCGCATAGCGCAGCGCCACGTCGAGCGCCTCGGGGTTGGCCGCCTCGTCCTGCTGCCACGCCGTGACCGCGCGCGCGAAGGCGAGCTCGAATGCCTGCACGTCCGCGGCCTCGCCGAGGAGCGCGGCGATTTGCGCGCGCAGGCTGGCCCCGTCGAGCAACGCTGCCGCGTCGCCCCGGTACGCATTCATCGCCCTGCGTTGCACGAACTGCCGCTTGACGGCGTAGAGCGGCGCCAGCTCGTGATGCCGCGCCTCGAGCGCACGCACCGCCTCCTCGATGCCGAAGAGCTCGGCCACGAAATCCTCGAGATGCGGCGCGACGGCGATCAGCAGCGCCGATTCGTCCTTCGGCGCGAGCAGGCGCGGCGCTGCACGGGCGCTGGCAAGCCGCTCCGCGAGTTTCGCGTCAGCGCGCAGCAGATGCGCGGCGAAGAGCTGGTCGATCCGCGACGCCCCCGCGACCGAATAGAGATCGGCGAAGGCGAGTCCGTGGGCGAGCTTGGGCATGGCGAGTGTCGGAGCCGCGCGCGAGCGCGCAGGGCAAAACCCGTTGATTTTACCGCCGCGCCGTCGTCCGCCGACAGCGCCGCGCCGGCATATGCTTAGGAATTCCCGAAAGACCCGCGCGGAGACTCGTGCAGAACCCTTTCTAGCGCAATTGCGGCGTTTCGCCACTGATTTCGGTCATTGCGGGAGCCCCGGGCGCGCGTTTGCTACCATCCGCCGAACCGCGCCGGTCGCCAGTTCCGCAAAACGGCGATCGCGCATCGCATGGGAGCCACGCATGGCACGCCGCCTCGTCGTCCTGTTCGCCACGCTGCTCGCCGGGTACGCCCTCGCGCCCGGCGTGCTCGCGCAACCGATCAAGCTCGGCGAGATCAACGAGTACAAGCAGTTTCCGGCGTTCCTCGAGCCCTACCGCAAGGGGATGGAGCTCGCGGCCGACGAGGTCAACGCGGCCGGCGGCGTGCTCGGCCGCAAGCTCGAGATCGTTTCACGCGACGACAACGGCACGCCCGGCGAGGCGGTGCGCGTGGCCGAGGAGCTGCTGACGCGCGAGAACGTGACACTGCTGATGGGCACGTTTGCGTCGAACGTCGGGCTCGCGGTCGCCGACCTCGCCAAGCGCCGCCGCGTGCTGTTCATCGCCGCCGAGCCGCTGACCGACAAGCTGGTGTGGGAAGACGGAAACCGCTACACGTTCCGGCTGCGCGCCTCGACGTACATGCAGACGGCGATGCTCGTTCCCGAGGCGGTCAAGGCCGGGAAGAAGCGCTGGGCGATCGTGTATCCGAACTACGAATACGGGCAGGCCGCGACCGCGACGTTCAAGCAGCAGATGCAGGCGCAGCAGGGCGCCGGCCTCGAATTCGTCGAGCAGGCGGTGCCGCTCGGCAAGATCGAGCCGGGCGCCGTCGTGCAGGCGCTGCTCGACGCGCATCCCGACGCGATCTTCTCGTCGTTGTTCGGTCCCGATCTCGCGCGCTTCGTGCGCGAAGGACGCCTGCGCGGGCTGTTCAAGGACCGGCCGGTGTTCAACCTGCTCGGCGGCGAGCCGGAATACCTCGACCCGCTCAAGGACGAGGCGCCGGTCGGCTGGTTCGTCACCGGCTATCCGTGGTATGCGATCGACACGGCGGAGCACAAGCGCTTTCGCGATGCCTATCGAGCGAAGTTCAACGACTATCCGCGCCTCGGCTCCGTCGTCGGCTACAGCGCGGTGAAGTCGGCGGCCGCGGCGCTCGCGCGTGCGGGCTCGACCGACACCGAGAAGCTCGTCGCCGCGATGCAGAACCTCGCCGTCGACACGCCGTTCGGCGAGGTGACATTCCGGGCGCTCGACCATCAATCGACGATGGGCGCCTACGTGGGCCGCACCGACGTGCGCGATGGCAAGGGCGTCATGGTCGATTGGCGGTACGCGAACGGCAAGGATTACCTGCCGCCCGACGACGTCGTGCGGCGGCTGCGCCCGGCGGATTGACGACAGGCTCGCCGGCGTAGCACGAGCGGACCGCGCGTGTCGTTCGCGTCGCTCGCCGTCCAGCTCCTGAACGGTCTCGCGTCGGCGTCGTCGCTGTTCCTGATCGCCGCGGGCCTCACGCTGATCTTCGGCGTGACGCGCATCGTCAACTTCGCGCACGGCTCGTTCTTCATGCTCGGCGCGTACGTCGCATTCTCCGCCGGCACGGCGCTCGGCGCATTCGCCGGCGCGCCGTTCGGCTTCTGGGCCGGCGCGCTGGTCGCGGCGGTGATCGTCGCCGTCCTCGGCGCGCTGATCGAAATGCTGGTGCTGAAGCGGCTCTACCCGGCGCCCGAGCTGCTGCAGTTGACGGCGACGTTCGGCATCGTCCTGATCGTGCGCGACGCGGCGCTCGCGCTCTGGGGGCCGGAAGACCGCCTGGGGCCGCGGGTGGCGGGACTCGACGGCGCGGTCGAATGGCTCGGGCGCGCGGTTCCGCAGTACGACCTCTTCCTGCTGGTCGTGGGGCCCGCGATCCTGATCGGCCTGACGCTGCTCCTCGGGCGCACGCGCTTCGGCGTGCTGGTGCGCGCCGCATCGGAGAACCGCGTGCTCGCCGCGGCGCTCGGCATCGATCAGGCGAAGCTCTTCACCGCGGTGTTCGCGCTCGGCGCGTTCCTCGCGGGGCTCGCGGGCGCGCTCACGCTGCCGCGCGAGCCCGCCAATCTCGGCATGGATCTCGCCGTGATCGCCGATGCGTTCGTCGTCACCGTGCTCGGCGGCCTCGGCTCCGTTCCGGGCGCCTTCCTCGCCGCGGTGATCATCGGCATCACGAAGGCGCTCTGCATCGCCGCCGGGACGATCGAGGTCGCGGGCGTCGCCGTCGCGATGCCGAAGCTCACGCTCGTCATCGAGTTCGTCGTGATGGCGCTCGTGCTGCTCGTGCGCCCCGCCGGCCTCTTCGGCGTTGCCGCAACGCTCCCGGCGACGACGCCGGTACCGGTCGAGCGGGCGCTCGTCCGGCGCCCCGTGGCGCGCGACGCGATCGTCACCGGCGTTCTCGTCGCGGCGGGATTGCTGCTCCCGCTCGCCGGCGATCAATACGCGCTCGTGCTCGCGACCGACATCCTGATCGCGGCGCTCTTCACGGCGAGCCTGCAGCTCGTCGTCGGCGCCGGCGGCATGACGTCGTTCGGCCATGCCGCGTACTTCGGCGTCGGCGCGTACGCCAGCGCGCTGGCCGCAACGCACGGCTATCCGTTCGTCGCGGCGCTCCTGCTCGCACCGATCGCCGCCGCGGTCGCCGCCCTTGCGTTCGGCGCGCTCTGCCTGCGCATGTCCGGCATCTATTTCGCGATGCTGACGCTCGCGTTCGCGCAGATCCTCTGGTCGGTCGCATTGCAGTGGGACAGCGTCACCGGCGGCTCGAACGGCATCACCGGCGCATGGCCGCCGGACTGGCTCGCCGAGCGGACGCGCTACTACCTGCTCGTGCTGCTCGTGGCGGCCGTGGCGTCGACCGCCCTCGTGCTGGTCGCGTTCACGCCGTTCGGCTACGCGCTTCGCGGCAGCCGCGACTCTGCATTGCGCGCGGCCGCGTTGGGCATCGACGTGCGCGCACGCCGGATGAAGGCGCTGGTCATTGCCGGCGCATTCGCCGGTCTCGCCGGCGGACTGTTCGCGTATTCGAAGGGCGGCATCGCGCCCGATGCGCTGTCGATCCCGCGCTCCGTCGACGCGCTGGTGATGATGCTGCTCGGGGGACAGAACGCGCTCTTCGGGCCGCTGCTCGGCGCGACCGCGTTCACGTGGCTGCAGGATGTGCTGGGGCGCGTCACCGAGTACTGGCGCGCCTGGGTGGGCATCGGCATTCTGCTGATCGTCAGCGTCTTTCCGAACGGCATCGGCGGTGCGCTGACCGCGTGGCGGCGGCGCCCGCTGCCGGCGCCATGAGACCCGCCGGGCCGCCCCAAGGGTCGAATTCCGCCCCTGTGGGGGGCAGCGAGCGGCGCGAGCCGCGAGCGTGGGGGGATCATACAAGCGCGCCGCTGCTCCGCGTCGCCTCGCTGAAGCGCACGTTCGACGGGGTGGTCGCCGTGCGCGACGTTTCGTTCACCGTCGCGCCTGGCGAGGTGGTGGCGATGATCGGGCCGAACGGCGCGGGCAAGACGACGTGCTTCAACCTGATCCACGGCGAGCTCGCGCCCGACCACGGCGACATCCATTTCGATGGCCGCTCGCTGGTGGGCCTGCCGACGCACGCGATCGCGCGCCTCGGCATCGGCCGCACGTTCCAGGTCGCGGCGACCTTCGCCTCGATGAGCGTGCGCGAGAGCGTCGCGCTCGCGCTCGCCGCACACGAGCGTCGCGACCATGCCGCGGCGTCGGCCATGCTCGCGCCACGCTCCGTGCGCGGCGATGCGCTGCT
>DASURV010000039.1:0-4532 GCA_036375455.1 Casimicrobiaceae bacterium
GACGAGTTCCTGGCGCTGATCGGGACGCGCCGCTGACGCATGGCGCGCGCTGCCCGGCACGCGCGCGGCGCGTGCGACAATGCGCCGCAGTCCGCAACGTCACTCCTCCGCTCGATGCCCGCCAGCTCGCGTTCGTCACGCCCGCCATCGAAGCCGGCCTCCGCGAAGCGCGCCGGCTCCGTCGCGAAGCCGCGCAAGGCGCCGCCGCCACGACCACCGGGGGCAAGGGCCGCGCGGCGCGGGCTGCCGTACGTCGTGCGCAACTCGCCGATCCACGGCCGCGGCGTGTTCGCGACCCGGAGCATCCCCAAGGGCACCGATATCATCGAATATCGCGGCCGGCGCATCTCGGTGGAGGAGGCGGACGAGCTGCCCGACAGCGATCCGCACAACCCGTTCCACACGTTCCTGTTCGAGTTGAACGACGGCCGCGTGATCGATGCCGGCGTTGGCGGCAACGCAGCGCGCTGGATCAACCATAGCTGCGCGCCGAACTGCAAGCCGTACGAGGACGACGATGGGCGCGTGATCATCGCCGCGAAGCGGACGATCCGACCCGGCGAGGAGCTCGCGTACGACTACGGCCTCAATGTTCCCGGACGCCGGAGCGCGCGCCTCGCCGCGAACTACGCGTGCCGCTGCGGTGCGCCGCGATGCCGCGGCACGATGCTCGCGCCACCCAAGCGCAAGCGCAGGTAGGAACGGGAACCTGCCAGGGAGCGGCTCCCGCGCGGCGCTCGCAGGTGCCTGGCGATCGCTACGCGAGGCCGGCGATTCCCGCCACGGCGGCGGCCAGCAGCACCCACACCGGATTGACGCGGGTCCAGGCGAGCCCGGCCGTCGCGAGCAGCGTCAGCGCGAAGGCGCCCGGCGAGCGATCGGCGCCGAGCGCCAGCGTGTAGCCGCTCGCCAGGATCAGCCCGATCGCGAGCGGCGCGAGGGCGCGCTGCACGATCGCGCGCATCCGCGACTGCCGCAGCCGGTCGGACCATTGCCATGCGACATAGCACGCGAGCGACGATGGACCGCACGTGGCGAGCGTGGCGACCAGCGCCCCGGCGATTCCCGCGACCTTCCACCCGAGGAGCGCCACGACCATCGCGTTCGGGCCGGGGGCGAGTTGCGCGAGCGCGAACAGCTCGGCGAACTCCGCGCTCGTCATCCAGCCCTCGACATCGACGACGACACGGTGGATCTCCGGCAGGATCGCGTTGATGCCGCCGATCGCCACCAGCGAGAGCGCGGCGAACCGCGTCGCGATCTCCGCGAGCACGCTCGCCGTCGCGCTCAATCGCGTGCTCTCCCGACGCTCACCGCCGCCGCCGCGACGCGCGCCATTCCGCCGCCACGCCGGCGACGATCAGCACGAGCACCACCGGCAGCAGCGGCCATTGCAGCACGCCGATCGTGACGAACGCGGCGCCGCCGGTCAGCAGTCCGCGCAGCGGCGGGCGCGTCTGCAGCAGCAGGCGCACGCCGGTCCCGAGGATGAGCCCGGCCGCCGCGGCCGAGGCGCCTGCGATCGCGTTGCGCGCGAGGGGATCGTGCGCAACCGACGCGTAGAAGACCGCGATCAGCAGCATCACGCCGACCGGCACGAGCAGGATGCCGCTCACCGCGATCAGCGAGCCGAGCGCGCCGTGCGTGCGCGCGCCGATGATGACCGAGAGATTGACGACGTTCGGCCCGGGCAGCACCTGGCAGAACCCGATCAGCTCGGCGAATTCGCGATCGCCGAGCCAGCCGCGCTCGTCGACGATCACGCGGCGCGCCCACGGCAGCACGCCACCGAACCCGAGCAGGCCCATCTTCAGGAAGCTCGCGAAGAGCGTGCCGCGGCTCACGCTTGCGAGCGGAGACGCGACGGCGGAGTCGGGCCGGATCATCGTGCACGGGTCGAAAAGCGTGGATTCTAATCGCTGGCGGCGATGGGCCTCCCGGTCGTCGGTTCGAGCCCGGTGCCGGCGCGGCGGCATTGCCGGCACGCGCGCCGACCGGCACAATCGCGGCCGATTCGATCCCGATGAGTCGACGTCCATGGCCCGCAAGAGCATCGCGCAGCCGTCCGGGAGGACGGTGCTGCTCGAGTACGATTCGAAGATCCTCGCGCGCAATCCGCTCGGCGATCCGCACCTGCGCAAGCTCGCCGTGTGGCTTCCGCCCGGCTACGACGACGGCACGGTGCGCGGCCGCGCGGGCGGCCGCGGCCGTCGCTTCCCGGTGCTGTTCGACCTGGTCGGATTCACGGGCTCGGGGCTCGCGCACATCAACTGGCGACCCTTCGACGAGAACGTTCCCGAGCGCGCCGCGCGCCTCATCGCCGATCGGCGCATGGGCCCGGCGATCATCGTGTTCCCCGATTGCTTCACGTCGATGGGAGGCAACCAGTACGTCAACTCGTCGGCGATCGGCCGCTACGCGGATTACCTGACGCGCGAGCTGATCCCTCTCGTCGATCGCGAGTTCCGCACCCTCGCCTCGCGCGAGCATCGCGGCTGCTTCGGCAAGTCGTCCGGCGGCTACGGCGCGATCATCCACGCGATGCGCTACGCCGAGCACTGGGGCGCGGTCGCCGATCATTCCGGCGACGCGCTGTTCGATTTCTGCTACTTCACCGACTGGCCGCGTACGCTGAACGAGCTCGACCGCTATCGCCGCCGCCCGCGCATGCCGGGTCGCGTCGACGTCGTGCGCGACGCGCGCGCCGCCGGCGCCGGCGCCGACGACGGCCGGATCCGGCGCTTCCTCGAGCACGTGTGGGCGAAGGACAAGCTCTCGGACGCCGAGGTCCACGCGCTGATGAACCTCGCGATGGCCGCCACGTACGACCCCGACCCCGGGTCGCCGCTCGGCTTTCGCGTCCCCTTCAACCTCGAGACCGGCGAGCTGATTCCCGCCCGCTGGCGGCAATGGCAGCGCAACGACCCGGTCAACCTTGTCGCAGCGTGCAAACGGAACCTCCGGTCGATGCGCGGCATCTACATCGACTGCGGATGGCGCGACCAGTATCACCTCCACTACGGCGCGCGGCTGCTGTCGAAGCGTCTCGCGCAGCACGGCATCGCGCATGTCTACGAGGAATTCGACGACAACCATTCGTCGATCGACTACCGGATGGACGTGAGCCTGCCGTACCTCTACCGTGCATTGAAGCCGTGACGCGCGCGCTCCGCCGTACGACGCGCTGCGTATAATCGCGCCGTGCGCGGGCGGCGCTCGTGAGACGCCGCGCCAACGCGGGAGAACGACGATGCGGTGGGGCGATTTCCGGCGCAGCGAGAATGTCGAGGACCGGACCGACGGGGCGCCGGAAGGCTCCGGCGGCGGCCTTCCGGTCGGCGGCTTCCGCATCGGCGGCGGTGCGCTGATCATCCTGGTCATCGTCGGCATGCTGTTCGGCATCAATCCCTTCGAGATGCTCGGCATCCTCGGCGGCGGCGGTCCCGTGCAGCAGGCGCCGCCGACGGCGCCATCCGAATACGGCCCGCAGCGGGATTCGGCATCGCAGCCCTCGTCGTCGCCGGCCGCCGTGAACAAGGATTTCTCGCGCGCGGTGCTCGGCGACACCGAGGACGTGTGGGGTGCGGTGTTCAAGGCGATGGGCTCGCGCTACGAGCCGCCGAAGCTCGTCCTCTATCGCGGCGTCACGCAATCGGCCTGCGGGCGGGCGAACGCGGCGGTGGGCCCGTTCTACTGCCCCGCCGACCAGGACCTCTACCTCGACACGTCGTTCTTCAACGAGCTCCACACGCGCTTCGGCGCGCCGGGCGACTTCGCGCAGGCCTACGTCATCGCGCACGAGGTGGGTCACCACGTCCAGAACCTTGTCGGCACGATGCGCAAGTTCGAGGCGCAGATGCAGCGCAGCGACGAGCGAACGGCCAATGCGCTGTCGGTGCGCCTCGAGCTGCAGGCCGACTGCTACGCCGGGGTCTGGGGCTTCTACGCGCAAAGGCGCAACCTGATCGATGCGGGCGACGTCGACGAGGGGCTGCGCGCCGCCGCAGCCGTCGGCGACGACCAGATCCAGAAGCGCACGCGCGGCTATGCCGTTCCCGAATCGTTCACGCACGGCTCGGCCGCCGAGCGAGCGCGCTGGTTCAAGACGGGCCTCGAGTCGGGCGACCTGCGCGATTGCAACACGTTCGCGTCGCGGTAGTTCCGGTTCACGCGATGTCGGCCAGTGCGACCCGGCCATGCCCGGCGACATCCGTCGTCGCCGCACGAACGGACGCACGCGGGGATGCCTGAGCTCACCTGCCCCGGCTGCGGACGGGCGATGCGGGCGCTTGCGCTGCCCCGCGATCCGCTCGTTCCGCTGTCGATCGACGCCTGCGACGATTGCCAGGCGCTGTGGCTCGACGCGACGGAGAGCCAGCAGCTCACGCCCGGCGCGCTGATCGCGTTGTTCCGCGCCATCGGGTCGTCGCGCCAGGTGCGCCGCTCGCCCTATCCGGCGCTGCTCCCCTGCCCGCGCTGCACGACGCCCCTCACGCTCACGCAGGACGTGCGGGGGACGACGCGCTTTACGT